>DAJO01000065.1 GCA_002498985.1 Euryarchaeota archaeon UBA257 | reverse complement strand
CTCAGGGAGCAGGACATTTCCCGCTGCCAGCTTCTTTGCAAAAGGAAAAATTCCTCCATTTTCTAATATAAGTTGGGTGACAGGATCATATTTTCTTGTAAATTCATCTAAGTCGATACTTTCGCCACCCTGCAGTCTTTCGAGCATAGAATGATCTCCCATTAATTGCCCCAAATTTATATTATTTCTCTCATGAATTGGAGCGAAAGATGCAGCGATAACAATTCTGATTCCAGACCATTTTTCACATTGGGGGGCAGTTTCTCTGCTTGAACCAGTCCCCTTTCTATGGCCAGAAACAATAACTTCAAAATTACCACTTTTCAGAGCATGAGTATCAAAAACACGCCGCCCATCGTGCAGAAGCCCCGCATATGCATTCTCAGCTATTTTAGAAGGGTCATAGTCAAAACAAACCCATGCCGGAGTCATTACATCTGTATTTATGTCATCTAACAAATCATCAATTGTTAAATCTTCCATTTTAAGATTCAATCCTTCATACAATTGTTTTCTAATTAAATCTAAATCTTTTGTCAAGAATAAAACTCTTTTATTAGGATTTAGAGAAATTTTCGAAGGTGGCCATAATTTATCACTCATCCACTCAACCTCCTCTATGTCTTGCCATGGTCCAGTAATATATCACCATTCTCAATTTTTTTTATTATGTTTAATAATTTTTTTTTGTATTTTTATTATTTCAATTATATGTTAACCTTAAATAACATCGTCATTCGGGATATTTTACCTTTCCTAGGAAAGAGGACGTGATGGGATGGCAGATTATCTTGTAGAAGACACCGTAAAATGTGATGAATGTGGAAGCCGTAATCTAAATCGAGACGAAACTCGTGGAGAGGTCGTCTGTGAAGACTGTGGGTTGGTATTAGAAGACAAAGTAATTGATCAAGGTGCCGAATGGCGTGTTTTCAGCCCTGAACAAGGCGACCAAAGAGCTCGTACAGGAGCTCCAATGACTGTAATGTTACACGACAAAGGTCTCTCAACAGATATTGATTGGCAGAATAAAGATTATTCAGGAAAATCTATTTCATCACGCTACAGGTCTCAATTTTATAGAATGAGAAAATGGCAAAAAAGGTCTCGTGTCAGTAATGCTACAGAAAGAAATTTAGCCATGGCTCTTGCAGAACTCGATAGAATGGCAAGTAGATTAGATTTGCCCAAATCAATAAGAGAATCAGCAGCTGTTAATTACAAAAAAGCAGTAGAGGCCAGACTTATTCGAGGGCGATCTATTGAAGGTGTTGCTGCAGCTTCTTTGTATGCTGCCTGCCGCCAGTGCCAAAACCCTAGAACTCTTGATGAGATAGGTGAAGCAAGCCGTACAGGTAGGAAAGAAATAGGTAGAACCTATCGATTTATGGTACGCGAACTGAAAATGAAAATCCCTCCAACTAAACCCGAAGATTATATTCCAAGATTCTGTTCAGGACTTGATCTAGATGCAGAAGTTCAATCAAAAGCATATGAATTAATCTCAGCAGCCCAAGAAAAAGAACTTACGAGTGGTCGTGGCCCTACTGGGATTGCAGCATCGATCATTTACATCGCAAGTGTATTGTGTGGAAAAAGAAGAACTCAGAGAGAGGTTGCAGAAGTGGCTGGAGTTACCGAAGTTACAATTAGAAATAGATATAAGGAATTAATTCAGAATCTAAATATTGAGCTAGAAATATAATCTGGTGAAAAAATGTCGAGAAGGGAGGCGAAAGCTCTCCTCCGAGAGCATTGTGACAAGATGTTAAGAGAATGTATCGCTTTATCTTTTGAATATCTTCCACTCCCAAATCCTCCTTTAGAAATTCCAGATTTCCCTGCCCAATCTCCCAACGATTTAACCACATTGACTCAGCAAGCACTCGGAATTTCTTCTATTGATACTGCGGGGTTCTTATATCGATTAGATATTATCATTGAGAACCATGAACCCAGCTTTATCAAACGCCATATTGACCCCGATACTGAGAGAGAAAAGTGGCTATCAAAAAATATAGCAGAAATTTCTGAAAGAATTCTAATTTTACAAATTAAAGATTGGCTTTATTCAGCACTAGACGAAGAGTCTCCTGACACTGATCGATGGTATCTTTCAGTAAGTTCTTTGATTGGGTTAAGTCTGAAAGGTTCACAAATCATAGAGTCTGAAGGATTCAATTTATTCGATTCAATTATTTTTGCAAGAAAGCCCGGAATATATTCAAGAAAGTCTTCTGGGCGCCATCAAATTACATGGAATGGGAAATCAGAATTTTCTAATGAGGAAATTAGCCATCCTAGTGGCGTTTTAGCTGCTAATTCGATATTAGATATCTTACAACTTCATCAAACTAATCATAATACGGTGTTGCCCTATTGGCTAGAAAGATTATCAATAAGTAAGCATATTTCATTTGTACTCAATATACCTTCAAGAGTTCAAAATCTGATTATAGATTGTAATCAAAATAATTGTGAAAATCTACTGATGGCAACTATCCACAGCTTATCTAACAATCCTGATGTTTCGAAGGAGATATTATACCAAGCTTGTAACAGCGAAAAAGAATACTTACGAAGAAATCTAGCCTCTAATCTATCTAGAATAGATTCAGAAGATAGAGATTTCTGTGTTTCTTTATTGGAGAAACTAATTCGAGATGAAGACCCTGATACTCGTGTTTTATCGACAACATATTTAGGAAATTTAGCTCGTTTAGAGAGGTCAGTTTTTATCCAATTTACAAAAGAAATTTCTAAGAAACAAGATTCTCGAATGATTCAAAGATTGATTGAATCAGGATTGAGACATTACCTATCTTTAGATTCTAATGATTCTGACGACCTGGTTCCAATGTTATGGGCACAGTGTAATTCGGAATCAAGGTCGCAATTATCAGGGATGTTGGTCGAAATAGGTAAAAAAAATCAACCTTCATTTATTAAAATTTCAACTAAGATATCCGAATTAGACAGAGATTCATACATAGATTTAGTAAATCGTATTTCTTTACGAAACAGTGAATTGGCTAATATAATCAAGAACATCCAGTAGTGGAGCCGCATGCATTACATTTCAAACAAGTCCCATTTCTTACCATTTGACTGCTTCCACAATCGGTACAAATATCTCCCGTGAAGCCATTTTCTCTTGCTAACCTTCTAACTTTAGACTCAGAATCTTCTACATTATTGAATGCGCCCAAAGTTTGCTGTACTTCTCTAACCTCTCCTTTATTTCTGACAATTCCTTCTTCTGTAATTTCCGGCCTACTTATTGAATAAGGGTCTAAATCTTCTTGTGAAACATGAGACAGATCATGCCTTTCAAGATATTCTATAGCCAATTCTCTAAATATATAATCTACAATACTTGACGACATTTTAACACGCCCACTCCCTCCCATGACCATTCCACTTGGCTCAAACTTCTGGAAAGTAAAGGAGTTAACAAACGCCTCTAAAGGAACGCCATGTTGAAGTCCTAGAGATACAGCAATTGCAAATTGGTTTAGCATAGATCTCCAAGCAGCCCCTTCTTTTGAGGTAGTTAGCATAATCTCTCCCAATCTCCCATCTTCATACGAACTATGGTTTAGATATACGGTGTGTCCTCCTACACGCGCCTTCATCCTTCCACCTTGACAGCTATCGGGTAAAGGCCTCCTTGTTGCAATATAGTCGTGCACCATTGCTTCTGCAAGGGGCTGTGCTTTAGGTGTAGGGATTGGCAGAACTTCTACCACTTGCTCAACCATTTTTTGAACAACTATTGTTTCCTCATCATCATCTTCCTCTAAAGCACTGGAATCTACTAATTGGTTCATTAACGGTTGAGAAAGTTTAGAACAATCTCTGTATACGGCACATGCTTTTATCATAGTTGAGAAACTTAGATCATATGCATCTTTAATCTCAGACACTGTTGAATTAGATGGCATATTGATGGTCTTTGAGATAGCTCCAGATATGAAAGGTTGAGCTGCAGCCATCATGTGTACGTGTGCAGGCCAATCAATAGAACGAACTCCATATTTTCCACCAGGTGTTGCACAATCGAAAACAGGTAAATGTTCATCCTTTAATCCAGGCGCGCCTTCGATTGTCCCTCTTCCTAATACGTAATCATTCGCAGCATTGATTTGCGAAGAATCTAGACCTAAGTGCCCTAAAACGTCAAAGAAGTCATCATTATATTGTTCTTCAGTCATTCCTAACGAACCTACACACATTTCCTTACCTAGAATACTTGGAGAGAAAGCAGATCTAATATCAAATACATCTGGTAATTTCTTTTCAATATTTTTTATTTGGGCGGATGTAAACCCTAGAGCTCCTAGAGTGTCGTAAGATAGATGAGGGCACCCATTCAAACTCTTGGTTCCCATAACAAACTCTTCAATTGTCTTTGTTTGCTTATCTGAATAACCCAATCTTCGTAAAGCCATTGTAACGCCTTTATTGATTATTCTTAGAGAACCACCACCTGCTAGTGTTTTGTATTGAACCAAAGAAAACTGTGGTTCCACTCCAGTAGTGTCACAGCCCATTACTAGCCCGATTGTTCCGGTGGGTGCAATTACTGTGGTTTGTGCATTTCTATATCCATGTTCTTCACCATCTCTTAACGCACGATCCCATGCATCTCTTGCAGCCAATAACAAATCTTGCGGACATTTCTTAGAATTTATTCCCCGAGGCAATACAGACAACCCCTCATATTCCTCTTCCGGAGCGTCATATGCTGCTCTTCGATGATTTCTCATCACTCTCAACATATGTTCAGAATTTCTTTCATAATCGGGGTAGGGGCCTAGTATCGAAGCAATTTCTGCACTTGTAGCATAAGATTCTCCACACATTATTGCAGTAAGAGCGCCACAGATGGCATATGCTCTCTCATCATCATATGGTATTCCCATGTGCATCAATAGGGAGCCTATATTGCAGTAGCCAAGGCCTAATGTACGATAATCATACGATTTCTGCGCGATTTCCGCAGATGGGAACTGAGCCATCAAAACACTGATTTCGAGTGTGGCTGTCCAAAGCCTCACACTATGTTTAAAATCTTCAATCTGGAAGGATTGGTTATCTAAATCATAATAATGAAGTAGATTTATACTGGCCAAATTACAAGCGGTATCATCAAGGAACATATACTCTGAACAAGGATTAGATCCATTGATTCTCCCTCCTTCTGGGCAAGTATGCCATTCGTTGATAGTGGTGTCAAACTGTACCCCTGGATCTGCACAGGCCCAAGCAGTATATGCTATTTTATCCCATAATTCTCCGGCGTCTAATACTTTACAAGCTTCTGGTTCACGACCTTCTTCAGCCGCTTTATCCTTTTCCGTTCTCCAAACTAGATTCCAATTTTCACCATTCTTCACAGCATCCATGAATGAATTTGGTACTCTCACAGAGTTGTTACTATTTTGTCCTGAAACGGACATATATGCTTCTCCCTGCCAATCAGTATCGAAGCATTCGAAATCAACTCCTTTCCATCCTTGCTTCGCAAGATCTAAAATTCGCTGAATATGCGGTTGAGGGACATTGTCCTTGATTGCCCTAACAATAGATTTTCTTAAGCTAGGATTTTGTGTAGGTTCGAGTCTTGTCTTATCATCTTCATGCTGCCAAATTGCTTCCATCAAAGAATTAGCATGTTTTTGTAGAATATTGGAACCAATAACTAGTGCAGAGACCTTTTCCTCTTCACTTGATTTCCAATCGATATATTCTTCAATGTCTGGATGATCTAAATCCAATGTTACCATCTTAGCAGCACGACGAGTAGTGCCTCCTGATTTTATCGCACCGGCAGCCCTATCTCCGATTTTCAAAAATGATAGTAGGCCTGAAGAACTACCTCCTCCTGACAGAGGCTCCCCCGCACCTCTAATGTTAGAGAAATTAGAACCTGTACCTGATCCAAATTTAAACAGCAGTGCTTCACGATTCCACAGCCCCATTATCGAACTTGTTCCTCCAACTAATGAATCGCTAACTGACTGGATAAAACAAGCATGAGGCTGCGGGTGTTCATATGCATTATCTGACAGGCACAATTCTCCTGTTGAAGGATCGATATAATGATGTCCTTGTGCTGGTCCTTCTATCCCGTAAGCCCAATGCAAACCCGTATTGAACCATTGAGGGCTATTAGGTGCGGAACGTTGACTGGCAATTAGATAGCACATTTCATCGAAGTATGCCCGAGCATCCGCTTCACTAGCGAAATATCCATACTTGTACCCCCAATAGGTCCAAGTTCCCGCCAATCTACGGAACAGATTTCTTCCATGAATTTCTCCAGCAAACCTATCTTTTGGGTCTAAAGTCTGGAGTTTTTCATGATCTGGCTCACTTCTCTGGAGCCAAACGGGAATGCCCTCTTCCGCCACCTTGCGCAGATAGGTAGGCACTCCCGCTTTTCTCAGATATTTTTGAGCAGCAATTTTCCCAGGAACTCCCTCGAAGCCAGAGGGGAATTGAACACCGTCAATTGAGTCAGCCATAGTCCCGTCCGGATTTCTTATTTCTACATCCATTGAAATCCAAGAGAATAAATCAAAAGGATCTTCTCCAGCAGTAGTAAATCGTCTTTCAACTATCATTCCATTTTCATTATCTTCATGGTTTTGAGTTGTTTTTGATTTATCTTTTACTTTAGTCTGCATAGCTTCACACTCCTATTTTTGAAAGTCTTGATATGGTGTTCCCGGCGTAAGGGATTTTCTCTTCGGAATAGAGGGTGTTTAATGCTTTACGAAAGGCACTCTTTATTTTGATAGTTTTTACTACTTAATTGATTGAACGACTTACTCAGAAATTTTGTAAATTTCAAAGATTATGGCCTTAAATCTAGACTCCAGTCAAGTTTAGCTCCTGACCTTGTTATCATCACACCAACGGAACAATATTTTTCATGACTTTGATGTATCAATCTTCTCAATAGTTTCTCTGGAACATCACCCTCAACTACATATTTCATATTTACAGAAGTGAATACTTTTGGCCGTTCAGAAGATCTTTCAGATTCTAACTCAATCCACATGGCTCTTACATCTTCCATTCTATGTTTTAGTCCATCTATTACATCAATCAATGAACATGCACCATGTGCTTGAAGAACAATTTGCATAGGACTCGCCGCCGTATCGCTATGGAATTGAGTAATTTTTCCATTATCTGTTTCACCTTCTATTTCTTCACCAGTTATCCACCTAACTACCCCTTTCATCTGAATCACTTCCCCTTAAGGCAGAGGGGTTGGCTTCATGAATGAGTGGTAAGTGGCATCTCTGAGAACAATGTCCGAGGGAGCAGCAATTTCAATAAAAAATGGCAACTTAATAGTCCCTGAGGAGCCTTTAGTGCACTATATCGAAGGAGACGGAATAGGCATCGACATCACTCCAGTAATGATTAACGTAGTTGATGCTGCAGTTGAAAAGGCATATTCGGAAGAACGAAAAATCCATTGGAATGAAGTTCTTGCAGGGCAAAAAGCATTCGATAAAACAGGAGAGTGGTTACCCGAAGAAACTCTTGAAGCTATGAGAACAGGTTTAGTTTCTATCAAAGGCCCTCTCACCACCCCCGTCGGAGGAGGCATTAGAAGTCTCAATGTTGCGCTTCGTCAAAAACTCGATTTGTTTGCTTGTGTTCGCCCAGTTAGATGGTACGAAGGAACACCCAGCCCAGTCAGAAATCCAGAACATGTTAATATGATAATTTTTCGTGAAAATAGTGAAGACGTTTATGCAGGTATTGAATGGGAAGCTGGCAGCCCCGAAGTTAAGAAAGTGATTGATTTCCTTCAAAATGAAATGGGTGTGTCAAAAATTAGATTCCCAGAAACTAGTGGGATAGGAATCAAACCTATTAGTAGTGAAGGAACATCTAGAATAGTCAGAGCAGCAATTAATTATGCTATAGATAATGATAAATCAAGTGTAACAATTGTCCACAAAGGAAACATAATGAAGTTTACAGAAGGTGGTTTTAGAGACTGGGGATATCAGTTGGCTAAGGATGAGTTTGGAGCAATTGAGTTAGATGGTGGGCCTTGGTGTACTATGAATAATCCCAAAACAAATAATCAAATTGTCATTAAAGATGTAATTGCTGATGCTATGTTGCAGCAAGTCCTTACAAGACCGAAAGAATATGGTGTATTAACAACAATGAATCTTAACGGCGATTATATTTCAGATGCTTTGGCAGCTCAAGTAGGAGGAATCGGTATCGCTCCTGGCGCCAATATCAATTATGATACTGGAATATCTATCTTTGAGGCTACTCATGGAACCGCGCCAAAATATACTGGCCAAAACAAGGTCAACCCCGGCTCTTTGATACTTTCAGCAGAAATGATGCTTCGTCATATGGGGTGGAACGAAGCAGCGGATTTGATTGTTAAAGGCATGGAAGGCGCAATTTCTGCCAAAACAGTAACTTACGATTTTGAAAGATTGATGGGTGATGCGACATTACTCAGTTGTTCAGATTTCGGAGAAGCAATAATCTCTCACATGTAAACTAATTAATTAAATTCTAGAGTTTAATTGTTGGGCATCAGAAACTACTCCGAATCCATATTCTTCTTCCAAAGCTCTTGACACAAGTCTGAAGTCTGAATCTCTAGTAGCTACCAAAATATTGCCAATCTCTTGTAACGGTAAAGATGCAAGTGAAGCGGCATCGCGCATAATTTCCATATCGCCACCTTCTGGATATATTTCCTTTCCATTTAATTCTGTACGTACTGGGATATCTTCCGTTCGTTTACGTTTTTGTTGATCAACTAATTCGAAAATGTTTTCATGTTTTAATAAGAATTCTTCTAACTCAATCTTTGATAATTTATTGGAATAATCTTCTTGTGGCCATGTGCTAAATGACTTACATATTTGCTTAACTTTTTCCTTCAAGAAGTCGGGTGTAACCTTCTTTTTCCATTGTTTCCTATCGATATAGGTGTCATTGAATAGTGCTAGAACAGCATCAGGATTTTTTACTCTGTTATTAAATTCCGATAATGCCGCTGGAGGGATAGAAAGGAAAGTTTCCTTGCCCCCCTGTCTTCTGAGCATCATATGAAATGACCTTTCAACCGACCAATCAAAAGACCCAAAATCATCATTAGAAATTTCTTGTAGTAAATCGTCCTTCAGTGCATGAATTAGTACATTTGTGTCAACTAATATCAGAGGTTTCAAACCAAGATTTTTCAGAGTTCTTCTATCTTTGATTGGGATATTAGTTCTTTGACTGACAAAAACCGCTCTTTGAGTGTTCCTTAATTGTTCAACCTGCCTTCCTTTGAAATAGCCGGTTTCTATAGCCTCTTCGAACCTTCTAATACCTCTAAGTGGATTTTGTTCAGCAATTTGCTCACCCAATAAAGTCAATTCAAAGATATCTTTCATTTCATGTAACTCAAGTTGGAAACGTCTTTCCAAATCCGACTCCCTTGAGCCACCAGATTTTTCTAAAGTCAACAAAGCCGCCTTTACTCTTCCTTTGAAATTCTTATCGGGTAAATTATGTTCATCTGGATATCTTTGAATCAATTCTAGAGCTTCTTTCCTTCTTCTATTATAGTCGCTATCAAATTCTTCTTTACTTCCTTTTTCTTGTTCGCTAACAAATCGTATCAACCTCTTTGTTGCAATGTCAGTTTTACCTGCATTATTGTCTGCACAAGTCCTCAAATATAGTTGAAATCTTTGCGTCAACAATGTTTCCAATTCAGGTTTTTGATCTAATAGTTCGACGGCTTCTTTCCATGTCCCAGAATGTGCATATTCAATCATTGCTTTTCTGAGAATCAAAGAAGACTCTTCATAATTATCTTTGATCTTTAGAGCACCCTCTTTGTATGCTCTGGCAGCATTCAATGTATTCCCGTTTTCTTTCTGTATTGCAGCACGAATTATTTGATATTCTGAAGACTCTTTATCATGAATTCGATACCACTTTTCTAAAGACTCAACTCCTATATTATGCTCTTTAACTAGGTTCGTCAGAGCTCTAATGGTTCTAATAGTGTTATTTTCTTTTGCAGCGAGCCTTTCCAAGGTTGATAATGCATTTTCTTCTTTCTCAATATTCCCAGATTGTAACTGCATTGCAGACGAATTAAGATATAAAGAATCAATTAAAGCTTCAAACAATCTTCGATCTAAAGTAGATAATTTGATGTCTTCGAGTGATTCATCCAATGAGGCAATTAAAGAATTCTTAACGACTCCCGAACCATCTGATGAAAGCGCCTTTCTGACCTGATTCAAAACAATAATTGCCCCCTTATCTAGAATTTTATGGATTGAATCAATATTAGAAGGAACTCCTCCCAATAAGGAAATTAAAGAGATTGAAACATCAGAAAGAACATCATCTTTCTCTGACTCTTCTAGAGAAATCAGAGCCTGTTTCCTTAAACCAATGAGTTGTTCAATATTTTTTATACCTGTTTCTGCTGGCATTAGATGCCATACCATCAGTGCTCTAAAAGGATAAACAAGTCCTAGCGTTTTATCACTATTCATTTTATTAGCTAGATTTTCGATATCCGCTGTTCGAGTCAATACAGATAAGATATCATCCGTATATCTAATTGAATCATTATTGGAAAGAATTTTTGAAGCCTCTAATTGTATTTTAGCAGGAGCATCTACACACCTCATAGCAAATGCCAAACACTCTTCTCCAGTGCTCTTTAGAGATTCTAGAATAGTTTCTTCTAACTTTTCAGAGGGAGTTTTCGAGATAACCTCTATCGCAAATATTAATTCCTCCTCATTGTTTATAGATAATTTTTCAATCATCTTAATAGATTCAAAATATTCTTCTTTTTGGAATAAATTTTTACTAATTTTCCATAGTAAAATCGAGGGTATATTTTCATTTGCATTTTCTAAAATCTCCTTCCCTCTTAGTAATGAGTCTAAAGATAGTTCACTGTCAATCAATTCTATTTTTTTCCACGCCTCGATTCTAATTGCGTTAGATAGTTCATCTTTTCCTTTTTGATTAATACAATCAATAATTACGCTATTATCTCCAGAGTTTATTAAAAACAGCTTTTTTTGTTTTGAAACAACCGCCTTCATATCTGATATATTTTTTATTTTTTCAAGGACATCGAGTGCATCATTAGAATTTGCAGATAGAAGTAGAATAGATTCTAGCAACGCCCCCTCATTTTCTAAATTTCTTAATTTTCCTTTCATTATCTGAGGCCATGTCAAAGGCCTTGGTCTACCAGCAAGGTCTTTACGAATTTTTTCCAAAGAAAGGGCCTGTGTAGAAGACAAATTAAATGGGACCTCCATATTCAACCATTTTCTAAGACTGACAATATCATTTGGATTTAGATTCGCCGCTTTAATCCATTCTTTTGAATCAAAGGTTTTCATTTCTTCTTCTATAATGTCGAATCTTTCAAATTCAGCGAATAGGGGGGCCTCTCTCGCTAATCTACTCCAGACTGGATGAATTCCTTGGCTACATTCTAATCTCAAAAGATCCATTTGTTCATCAAATGAATTCTCCCATGTTGACATTTTATGTTTTTGAGCGATTAAAACAGATAACTTGAATGCAGCAGAATTTTCTGAAGTAATAACTTGTTGTGGCGTTGGTAGATGATCTTCTAACCCCATTCTACTTTGTCTGCCGCCCCTTCTTCCAATCCGATTCCTATGACCACGATTGACAGGATTATTTTGTTTATTTCCCATTTCATCTTTATCGACAGTTTTAGGGGCGGTTTTTTCTGCTGCTAGAACCGCCAAAGCCTTCCAGTTTTTATTTAGTAAATCCCATGTATCGGATTTATTTATCGCCCTCTTTCGACGACCTGCATCATCACCTGCTCTTTGCAGGTCTGAAATACAATCTAATAGATACTGCTCCAATGAAGACACTCCGATAAATCGCCCCAAAGCCCCTCCTACATGAACGCACCGCCTTCTTATGCAAGACAGAAAAAGCGAGAACTCAAGATATGTTACGATTCAGCAGTCTCCATGGAGGCTCTGGCCACGATAGTAATCCTGCTCCATCCTCTTGCCGCTTTGGCAATTATTAGAGAATTTTTCAATCAAAGAAAATGGCGCCAAGAGAGGACGAAATTATCCCACGAAACACGAAATGAGGCCATCTCAAGACATGAAAAATTAGGTAATAGAATTTTCCTTTATGTTATATTTGTAATTTGTTTAGCCTTTATCTCAAAGATAATATATTTTCAGATTAATAATGGAGAAGTTACTTTTTCTGACTTAGTACCAAATCACTTTCATGGTTGGGCCGGTATAATCGGACTTTTCTTGATGATTTATTTGAGACAACTTGGTATGAAAGCTAAGAAAAATAAGAAAAATAAGAAATCCTATGGGAAAATTAGTAATCTTCATGGTAGAGTTAGTGATGTAATGACATATTTAATCATTATACATGCTTTTCTGGGTTTCTTGTACTTGTTTACTTATCTCTGAGACCAAATATCTAACCATTCGTTAATGTTAGAATCAATATCTCCATTCGTAACTTCTCGATCAGTAACTATTTTTTCATCAATCGGCTTTATTCTACAACCACAAGCATTAGCATGTCCGCCACCGTTTTTATCGAAATTAGTAGCTAATTTAGTTAGATCAAATATTCCCCCGGTTTTATGAATAAAAGAATTAGTATAAAACGAAGCAGATACAGGATAATTATCATCATCGTCAAAATTTGCCCCAGTATCTCCATGTATGACCATGCAAGCATCACATTCTTCTCCAGCTATCGCTGTCACAAGATAACCATTAGATCTAATTTTTAAATTTTCTAATCTTACAATTGCTAATCTATCAACGATGGAAAGATTTTCTCTAATTGTTCGATTTAGATATTCTTGTTTAGCCATCCTTTCTCTAAGCTCCAATTTTATATCAGGTAGTTCTAAAATTTCTTCAATCGATACACGATTTTGAATATTTTCGAGTATTGTTGTGGTATTTTCTTCACTCTCTCCAATTACTCTCCCCAGCCAAAGTACAGGATTATTGCCTTTGAATTCATCAATTGAAATGGAACCTCCATCTAATTTATCTACCCATATCATGGTTTCGGATAAATCACTCAAATCAATTTTATTTTTTAGAAGGTTATAGGCAATTCTAGCTGCACTAGGTGTCGGTTCCCATAAAATTATACTATTTTCAATTGTATTTTCATGGGGTTCATTTGACTTATGGTGGTCAATGCTCAGCCCACAATTAGGATGTCTTGGCAAATCACAAATTGCGGTTTTCCTATCTATAATTTCATCCATCGTTCCCGCACGCAAATTACCTGGATGGCCGAAAATGACTTCCGCATCCGGCCACCATCTTTTCAAAATTGCAGCAGTGACCACTCCATCTAAGTCGCTATCAGTAATTATTTTTTCAATATCTAGGTTCAATGCCTTCGTATACATATCCATGACATAACCCCATTCTATTATTCGTCTCTACAACCCCTTTGGTATAATTCAATATCGATAACCTCTCCCACAAGTTATGGAAACGTCCTGCGGATTCATTCTGATTAATTATGATAGCATACTTTTGCTGCAATATCCTCAGGGTCATTGGAGTTTTCCTAAAGGGCATATCGAGGAAGGAGACAGCGACCATTTCGCTACAGCCAAGAGAGAATTATTAGAGGAAACAGGTATCTCGGAAGTTTCAATTATTGATGGATGGATGTCTAAAACAGAATATAGTTTTTTTTCAAAAGGCACTCCTGTCACAAAACAGGTTTTTTGGTATTTAGCCAATACTGACGAACTGAATGTCAAACTTTCTCATGAACATACCAATTATATGTGGGTAAATTTCGATGAAGCATCCGAACAATTAACTTTTGAACAAGAAATCAATCTATTAGATTCTGCAAAGGATTTTCTTAATACAATTTAATTCGTGTAAATGCTCCAAGCAATCCATAGCATAACTACGCCTATTAACAAATCAATGATTTTCCATGCCTTCTCAGTTTTCAAAAACGGTGCTAAACGTCGGGCACCAAAACCAAGGCTATAAAAAAATAGAAACGAAGAAGCCACCGCTCCAATAGCGAATGCAATTTTTTCATCACCTTGGAACTGTAATGAAGCAGTACCTAGCAATACAGTAGTATCTAGGTAAACATGGGGATTTAGCCAAGTGAAACCCAGAGTAATAATTGCAGTTTTCTTGGCACTCACAATAACCTCTTCATCACCAATATCCAAAACATTCCCTGCATAAGCCGCCTTGAATCTCAACATAGAATAAACCACCAAAAAAGAAATAGCAAACCATTTTATTAGTCCAGATAAATTTTCAGAATTCGATATAATCTCTCCAAATCCAAAAACACCTAGGCTAATCAATGTAGCATCTGAAAAAGCACAAATTGTACAGACTAAGAAAACATGCCTATCAGATAATCCTTGTCGTATTACAAATGCATTTTGAGCACCAATAGCGACTATCAATGATAAACTAATCAATGCTCCTTCGAACCCAGCTGATTCGATGCTCAATTATTCCACCCTATCTTTTTCCGAGTGGAGTCCAAAGAGTTTCACCCTCTTCTCCGGTAAGCCAGCGAGAGAGAACGAAACAGTGATCTGATAGTCTATTGAGGTAGCTAATAACTTCATGTCTAACTTCCTCACGAAGAGTACAAGCATCTCTTTCAGCCCTTCGAACAATAGTTCGAGCCATGTGTAAATGCGCTACTATCGGATTCCCTGTCGGGAGTATGAATGATGACAAGGGCTCTAAATCTTCCAACATGTAATCCATCTCGTTTACCAATCGTTCACCAGCATCTGTTCCAATTATCGACATCTGCTCTGGGACTCCTCCTGGTGGACAAGCACATTCAGCACCAACATCGAATAATTCTTGTTGAATAATACTAAGCATTTGATTAGCCTCAATAAGACGTTTGTTAGGAATACCAATAACATCAGTCCTATTCATCTCTGCACGAACTATACCTATTGCAGAGTTAGCCTCATCAATTGTGCCATAAATAGCAACTCTAGGGTGTTCCTTACCTACACGGGAACCATCTACAAGAGAGGTTTCTCCACCGTCACCACCACCAGTATGAACCTTAGTTATCCGAACCATATTGTATTCCGGAAGGGTTAATGATTAAGAACAATTGTCCCAGATATTAATTCAAATCTAAATGTTTTTTTATGGTTTCAATCCATGATTTATCTACAGCTTCCCATCCACCAATTTTCTCTAATTCTATTACATGTACAGATCTAGATTCCTCATCATTTTCTTTTTCGTAAATAAGCGCTAACGCAGAATGACTCATGGCATTAATCCACTGTTTATCCATATCCCATGACCTTTCAAAATGGGCAATAGCGCCGTTATCTCCATGAATTAAACCTCGGCTGATTTGCCTCAATCCTGATTTCGACCATGAAATTCCTTGGACGCCGATTATTAATCCCCTAAATACAAGATAAATTTCTAAAGCCACTAGTATTGAAGCTAAGATAAACGAGCCTATTTGTTCTATTTGTCCAGCCTCGTCCCATCTTTCAGTGAGAAGAGTTATTGAACCTATACAAAATAGTATTCCTCCGAACGGGGCAACGATGACATCATCGTCGCTAACTGACATTTTTATTACTCCATATATTACTGCACAACCACCAATAAACGTCGATATGTAAGCAGGGGCTAATTCATTCCCTCCGCCTCTCGGAGCCCCTGTCGCCATCCACAAAATCGCAGCAGTAATTAACAAAATAGCCGCAAAAAAACCACTTATTTCGGGAAAGGGCTGTTTTCTACTATACCAAAAAACAGTTACCCCTAGTATCGAGAATAATAAGATCCAACTCCACACAACAATCACTCTGTTGATTCTATGCCCCAGCCTGGTGCCCAAAAATCTTCGTCATCTAACCACTTCAACCATTCATCAGCATCGGCCCTTAAAAGCCTGAAACATCTTCGGTCTAATCCTGCCAATAACTCATTTGAAACATCACCTTTTTGGTGCGAATCTGTCCATTCGACTTGCATTTGTCGAATCAGCCTTTGACCTTCGGCATAATTATCAAAGTTGATTTCACATAATTCTCTTAAATCTTGTAACCACAATTTAGTGCCTTTGATATGGAGATTGTCATGAACCTTTTTTTCTTTCTTTTTGAATGGCCACCAACTCACGATTATCGCTCCTGCGTCAAGGTTCTCTTTCTTGATGCTTTGCGAATAATGAAAGGGTACTTATCTATGCGAGAGTCATGGGGCGTGTATTTGTTCATTTACATGGTAAGGCCAAAGATTCATCATTTAGGTCAGCAATTTCCGATTATGCAAATAGATTAACTTCTGATGGCGTGCAAATAGTTGAACATAGAAATAAAACTGACCCAGGTTCTTATTTGGATGATGTAATCAAGAAAGCAGGCAACGATAAAGTGATTCTTTTACAAGAAAAAGGAGAGAATCTTGATAGTATAGGATATTCTGAAAAAATGAAAGAGTGGAGAATATCAACCAGCTCTGTACATTTAGTTGTAGGCCCACCAGGAGGATTCGGATTGTATGGAGGGGATCTTAAGTCACTTTCTTTAGGAAAAATTACACTTCCACATGAGTTAGCCGCAGTAGTTCTTTTAGAGCAATTATATCGCGCTTGTACAATAATCAAAGGATTACCTTATCACCGTGCATAATCAATCAATATCGATGATTTCATTCCTTCCGTTTACATGAATTATAGTAGGTAAATGCTGATTAATTTTT
>DAJO01000074.1 GCA_002498985.1 Euryarchaeota archaeon UBA257 | reverse complement strand
AATGCTATCATTAATTTTTCAGCCATTACAAGGCCCTTTTGTGACTTAATATTGTACATCATTCTCTCCGAATCTACACCCAGTTTTGATAACACTTTATCACATTTGATAATAATGTCATCCAATAATATCATTGAATGAGAAAGTGTAAATCTCTCTGCAGATGAATTAGCTAAATCTCTTTCATGCCACAATAGAGCATTTTCATACGATGGTATTATCATAGATCTAACTATTCTTGCTAATCCGCATGCATTTTCTGCTGTTATAGGGTTCTTTTTATGAGCCATAGTAGATGAACCAACTTGCTTTTCAGCATCGAAATATTCTCCTACTTCTGCAATCTCGCTTCTCTGAAGATTTCTTACTTCTTGCAGGGCCTTCTCAATACTGGTAGATACATTTGCCATCCATGATACCCACTCTATGTATCGATCTCTTCCAACAACCTGAGTGGTAGCAATTGGAGTTTGAAGACCTAAATTTTGCATAATTAGGTTCTGAAGTTCGAATGCATTTTCTCCCTGTGCTGCTCCGGTGCCAACTGCTCCTAGAAATTTTCCAGTAGTAACTCTAGGAGTTAGTTCATCTAATCTATCAAGATGTCTTCTGAATTCATCTACCCAAACGGCCACTTTGAGTCCAAATGTAATTGGTACTGCTGCTTGGCCATGTGTGCGTCCTAGCATCACTGTATCTCTCTCTCTTTCAGCCAAATCACACAACGTAGAAAGTAACATTTTGAGTGTTTCTTGTTGTAAATTAATGCTATCACGTATTTGCAATGCTACTGCTGAATCAACAATATCATTACTTGTGGCGCCTAAGTGTATACACCATCCCGAATCACCTGCTGCTTCTGCCATTGCTTTTGTTAGCGCCATAATGTCGTGCCTAGTTTCTCTCTCTATTTCGTCAACTCTATCTGCTGTGACAATTTCAGGTTTTGCAATTTCTGCAACTTTATCGTAGTCTTCAGGACTGACCCTTCCTAGTTGGCAGTGAGCCCAAATTAATGCTCTTTCAACATCAAGTTGTCTCTCATGTCGGCCTTCTCTCGACCAAATAGATTTAGCCTCATCTCGTCCATATCTGTAGTCTAATGGTGATACCGTCACGTTGTTCCCCATTATTGCGAGATGCTTTTCATGTTTGATTATAACCCTATGGTGATAGTTGAATTTTTGTAATATCCCAAACTCCTCTGACTCCATTCCAAGTTTTTTCTCCTTCACAAATAATCGTTTTTTTGAAGTGGGGTGCATCGAGTGTAATAGTCTCAAATTCCCCTCCTTCTCCATCTAAATTAAATCTAAATTTATTTGAGAGTGTAGTTAATTCTTCTAGACTTTCTTTGGTTATTTTTTCTCCAAGCCATCTTTGATCTAATCCCTCTGAAGAAACAGAAACTATTCTGACATCAAAACCGTGTTCTATTAGAGAATTCATATGTTCTGTAGGACTATGGTGCCATAATGGGCAGAATGATATGAGATTCAATCTTTCACACATCCTTTCAATTCTAGTTTTTTGATAGTCAGATCTCAGAGCACCAACAACAATTGCATCCAAAGCCCCCCCAAATTCTCTTATTGCATCTTCAAGTTCATCAATTTCATCATTTTCAATCCCTGAAGAATTTACTTTAAGCCACTCCACGCCAATCGATTTCGCTTGAAATTCTGCTATTTCTGTATTTTGAAGTTGAAACATCATGGAATCGTCACCTGTAATTTTTACAGTAATCATTACTTCCAAAGACCAACCCTGCATTAATGCCCACCATGATGCATAGGTGGAATCTTTTCCTCCAGATGCTAGGACTGCAACTTTCATACTACACCGAAAACGTCCTTGGCAATGAATGCCACTATTATCCAGCCATCTTACTGTCAAGATTCATAAGACACCTTCGTTGGTTGCAGTCTGATTAACATGCAGCCAAGCGGACGCGGATATGACCATGGAGTATCTACATTCTCTCCAGATGGACGACTTTACCAAGTAGAATATGCTCGAGAATCGGTAAAAAGAGGAACTACGACAGTGGGACTCAAGTTTAAAGATGGAGTCATATTGATAGTAGACAAGAGAATTTCAAGCAAATTAATCCTAACAGATTCCATAGAGAAGATGTATAAGATAGATGATCATATTGGAATCACAACTTCTGGTCTTGTTGCAGATGCTAGGCAACTGGTTGACAAAGCAAGAGTACAATGCCAAGTAAATAGGATGACCTATGGAGATTCTATTGCTATCACTACTTTAGTTAAGAAAATGTGCGACTTCATGCAGTCATTCACTCAGTATGGTGGAGCAAGGCCATTCGGAACAGCCTTACTCATCGCAGGAGTTGACGATGAAGGGATCCATCTTTTTGAGACTGACCCATCAGGTGCATACCAATCTTACCAAGCAGGTGCGATAGGCCGTGGAAGATCAACAGTAATCGATCACTTTGAGAATAATTGGAAATTAAACATGACTAAGAATGCTGCAATAAAACTTGGTTTGGAAGCTCTAAAAGAATCACTTGAAGATGACCTAAATAGGGAAACTGTTGAGATAGCAGTTGTAGATTCAAATGGGTATGAAAAGTTAGACAGAGAATCGACATTGAAGCAATTAGATAGATTGTAAGCATTTTCTGACCTACAATTCTAAGTCCTTCCCCCCTTCTCGGAGTTCATGGTTAGTCTTGATGATGCGGTTCTAGCCCGTCTTGAGAAAGGCGGATCAAGATATGAAATTCTTGTAGATCCTGATTTGGTAGATTCTTGGAAAAAAGATCATTCTTCAGTTTCAATTGATGACCTATTGGCCACAGATCAAATTTGGAATGATGCTAGAGCCGGAGATAGACCTACAAATGAAGCTTTGATGAGTGTCTTTGGTACAACTGAAATTATTGCTTGTGTGGATAAAATTTTGAGTGAGGGGACGATTCAATTGACCACTGTTCAGAGGAAGAAAATTATCGCAGATAAGAGAATAAAGATTATTCATCAAATCGCAACCACTGCCACAGATCCTAGAACAAAGTTACCTCATCCAAAGACTCGGATTGAATTGGCTTTAGATGAAATAAGATTTTCAATAGATCCATTTTTATCTATTGATCGCCAAGTCCAAGATGCAATTAAACTGCTTAAACCGGTCATCCCATTGTCTTTCATAACCATAAGACTTGCATTCAAAGTTCCTGGTTCAGACTACGGCGGAGTACATCGAATTTTAAGAGAATCAATTAAGAAAGAAGAATGGCTTAGTGATGGATCTTGGGTTTGTGTTGTGGAAGCCCCAGGAGGTATGAAAAATGAGCTTATTAGTCAAGTTGCTCAGAGGTCATCCGAAGTTTCTGTGAAGGAACTAGACTGAGTATACCCCGTAGGGGTTCACATCAAGGTTATGAAGGGAGTGTTGGTCGCGCGGCTCGATAACATGACTGAAAAGAAGAACGCGGCCGGGCCGCAAGACAAACAACGAGTTACCCGACTCGTTGCCCCTGGAGAAGATCTTGGGAATTTAGAGGGTCATGAATTAGGTCATGGCGTGATAGCCATTGATGGCCGAATTCGTGCTACAAAGAACGGAAGAATGAATGTAAATGGGAATACTGTTTCCATTGAACCAAGAAGGACTGCATACGTACCTAGGCCAGGAGATTTGGTAATTGGGTATGTCGAAGGATGTACTAACAACATCTGGTTTGTTGACATTGGTGCTCCGTTTAATGCGATATTGCCAATGAGTCTTGGTCCATCCAAAGCAGATTTTGGTGGAACTAGAAGCGTAATTGACATTGGTGAGGCAATACTATGTAGAGTCCAAGAAGTAGAAGAAACACATTCAAGCGTGGTTACCATGAAAGGAATGGGATTACGAAAGATTCGTTCAGGTGCCGTTGAGAATATCGACCCACATCTATTGGGTAGATTAATCGGCAAACAAGGAAAAGCACTGAGAGAACTCAAGGAGGAATCAGAATGCAGAGTTATTGTTGGAGACAACGGTCGACTTTGGATAGATGGAGATTTCAATGGAACATTAGAAGTCCGAAATCGCCTCCGTTCACTAACTGCTGAAGCAAAGGCAGTAACACTGGGAGGTGTAGCATAATGGGATATGGAGACGTAGAAATGATTGATGCCAATGGCATCCGTAAAGATGGTAGAAAAGCAGGTGATGTGAGACCAATTTCAATTGAGTTAGGAGTTGTCCCTGTAGCTGACGGTTCATGCCGAATGCGTTGGGGTACAAACGATGTAATAGCTGCAATATATGGGCCTATGGAAGCTCATCCAAGGAAAATCCAAAGACAGGATCGAGCAGTTCTAGATGTCAGATATAATATGGCACCTTTTTCTACATCTGATAGGATTAGACCTGGTTTTAATCGCAGAAGTAGAGAAATCAGCAAAGTTACTGCTGAAGCATTAGAAAGCGTAGTAATGCTAGAATTGTATCCTCGTTCAAAAATTAGAGTTGAAATTGAGATAATCTGTGCAGAGGCAGGAACTAGATGTGTTGGTTTAACAGCAGCATCTGTGGCCCTTGCTCATGCGGGAATTCCTATGACTGACTTAGTTGTTTCAGTTGCATCCGGAAAAATTAACGACGTAGTAGTTTGTGACCTAAATAAGGCTGAAGATAACTACGGTGAAGCTGATTTGCCTATGGGAGTACTTCCTAATACCGGTGAATTAGTTTTCCTTCAGATGGATGGAGATTTATCTCCTGAAGAGTTCCAAGAAGCTTGGGATTACAATATGAATGCTGCAATGGTTATCCATGAGTATTGTGTTGAAGCACTAAAAACAGGGAGGTATCCTCAATGAGTATTCCTTTAGTTCCTCAATTATTAAGAAGTCACCTTAGGGAATTGGCTCAAAATGATCAGAGACTAGATAGTCGTACTCAATTTGAAGGCAGAGATGTAGAAATTGAGGTAGGGATACTAGCGAATGCAGAAGGTTCTGCTCGCGTTAGGATGGGAGATACTATTGTATTAGCTGGTGTAAAATTCCAGACAATGACTCCTTATCCAGATAGACCAAATGAAGGTGGACTAATGTGTATGGCAGAGGTAAGACCGGTTTCTGGAAGACAGCATGAAGCAGGACCACCGAGTGCTGAATCTATTGAACTAAGTCGTGTAGTCGATCGTGGAATTAGAGAGTCAGGTTGTATTGACACATCTGACTTGTGTATAATTCCTGGTGAAAAAGCGTGGCAAGTAATACTAGATTTGTTTGCAGTTTCAGATGATGGTAACTTATTCGATGCATTTGCCTTAGCTGGAATTACTGCATTGCGTAATGCAACAATACCGCAAGAAAAGTTCGAATTAGGTGAAGATAGGCCATTAGTTGTTTCAAAAACACCAATAATGTGCTCTTACCAGAGAGTAGGTGGTAGATTCATCTTCGATGCTAACGGTAGAGAAGAACTAGGCGGAGACGAAAGAATTCATATCACACTGGGAGATGACAATCATGTCCATTCATTGCAGAAGGGTCTTAAGGGAGCCTTCACGGCCGCTGAATTCACAGAACTGATGGAAGAGGCTCGTAAAAAGGGTGACGAACTTAGAAATATGGTCCATGCATTAGAAGGAGGCAATTAAAATGGCAAAAAGAACACAAAAATCTGGAGCAACAGCAAGATTCGGGGCTCGATACGGTGTAAGTGTACGCCGTAGAGCGGGTTCTGCTATTGCTAAAAAATCTAAATTTTACACTTGTCCGAAGTGCCAATACCCCAAAGTCCGTAGACAAGTTTCTGGTATTTGGGATTGTAAAAAATGTAACTACAAATTCGCTGGTGGTGTATGGGAACCATTCACTAGAGCATCCGACTCGAATAACAGAGTTATTCGAAGAGGTATGGAAGGTGCAACTGCAACTGATATGACCGTTATTGCTCAACAAGCAGCTCTAGACTATGAGCGTAAACTTGCCGAGGAATCAACTAATGAAGAAGAATGATTCTTCTCATTTTGAAATAACATTCACTCATTCCGATGCGCGAGCATTAGCAGCAAGCTTAGTAACTGAATGTAATTTTATTTGTAATGGTAATTCAATTACAGTTTCAGAGAAAGCAGAAAGCGTTGTTGACTTGAGAGCAAGATGGAACAGCCTAATGCGTGGGTTGATAGCATCAGAGCATGCCCTTAGTGCCACAGGAGAGGATTAAATGGACAACCCGAACACCCAAGACATTCAGGCTTTAGTACAAGAATTACAGTTAGCTCGTAATCAAATTCAAACGGTTTCAACACAAATCAATGAAATTTCTTTGACATTAGAATCTTTATCTAAACAGGATAAAAATAGGCCAGTATTTAGGGCAGTGGGTAATCTACTGTTAGAAGTTGATGATAGAGATGAACTAGTCAACGAATTATCTACATCCAAAGAGACATTTGAATCACATTTACAAAGAATGGTTGAGAGAGAAAATGAATTACGATCTCAGTATGATTCAGTAGTCAGTTCCATGGAATGATTAGGTGTATCTCTATGAGTGAATCATTAGATAAAGCGACGCCGCTAGAACTAGATATGTTAATTCTTCAAAAGAAAATTTCTCAGGGTGATTTTGAAAACATTGAATTATTTTCAGAAGACATCTTGAACCGTTCTAGGACTACAGCAGAGAGAGATCATCTAATTGAAGCCCGAGTGAGGATGGAAAGAGCCCTATTAGGGATTATAGACACAAGTTTGGTCGGCAATGAACTAAGATGGTGTGTAGATAGATTAAATGCGATATGTTCTGGTTCACCATTACACGGCCTCGCTTTACTTAATTTAGCAAATTGGCATCGAAATGTTGGCGAATCAATAATGTCTTTAGTAGTTCATGCAGATATTAGTAAAGAATATGGTCACCCTGAAGATATCATAGGTCTTTCACGATTGGAGGCAGCGAGAATATATGTCACTTTAAACGATCTAGATCCTGCAATGAGGCATTTCTGGTCTGCAAGAAAATACTTTACTAATAGTAACATGACTTCAGAAAGTCTTGTTTGTTCTCTCGAATGGTTAGATTTAGCACTGGAAGAAGTTTCAGCAACTGCTCCTGATATGGGAAATAGGTTGAAAAATGCAGCACCTAGGGAATCTGCGGGCTCCACTTGGATTCCCTCGAATCCTAATGATGTTGTGGAGATAGTTGAAGAACTAATTCCAATTTTGACCAAGGATTTGTCTGGAGAAAGTCGAAATGACATTGGTTTAATTATTGACTCTTCAAATATGCTAGGAGTACATGAGTGGAAAAAAATCTTAATTGAGAGAAAAAGTGAGATTCAAGATTTGAAAGTTCTCGAAGCACTCCAGTCGTAATTAATTAATTTATTAATTTCGTCACTTCCCCAATATAGTTCGTCTGGTATCTCTACACACCATCCAACTTCAATTATTTTTTCGTCTTCAGAATCCCATCCATAAGGTTCAGGTTCTTCATTTATTTCTACTAATACAACTGTTCCTCCTTTTATAATTGAATCATCTTCTGATACAGCAACGCCTAACAATCCAGTTTCTTCATACAGTTCCCTTAGAGCAGTCACATCATTTTCTTCACTTTCTAGCTGTTTGCCTCCTGGTAATTCCCAGCCTCTTTCGACATGTTTAACCATCAACCAGCATGGTATATCAATTTCTTTTTTTGGTATCGCCCATACGACTACCCAAGGTTCCTCAGTTTCCATCATTCATCTCCTCCATGATTTCTTTAACTAATATTTTTGCATCCTCATCTCCTTCTGCCGCTAATTGTCTTGCCAAAAAGAATGCTCCAGATAAATTGCCTTGTTCCCTGAAAGTCGTAATTTTTTGATAGTCATCTATTGCTATTTCTTCTTGTTCATATTCTAGATTCCCTTTGAAATTTTTAGGAGTAGACATATCTTGCATTTTTTTGAGAAATTCAACTCTATTTTTGACTATTGGTTCTCTCCAAGGAATAGTTGCTTCTCCATCCATTTTCGCCTCCATTCTTTTCTTGTATCTATCTCT
>DAJO01000009.1 GCA_002498985.1 Euryarchaeota archaeon UBA257 | reverse complement strand
GGTGACAAAATTAGAGTCCCTCTACCAAATCGTAAAGTCAATGAAATGTTCGCTATTGCAGATCAGATTTTAGGTGGTAGAAGAGTAAGGGCTGTCTGTGAAGACGGAGACAGTCGTCTAGCTCGGATACCTGGGAAAATGCGACGTAGACAATGGGTCCGAGAAGGCGACTTGATAGTTGTTCAACCATGGGATTTTCAGGATGAAAAGGCTAATGTAGTGATGAGATATACAAAAACACAGTCATTATATTTGTCACGAAAAGGAGTACTACCAGATATTGTAGATTTATTTGGAATGTCAGAAGATATTTCTGAAGCAACTCAAGAAACTGAAGAAATAGAATCTATAGATGATGAAGTTGTAGTAGAAGAAGAATCAGAATTAGAGATTCAGCAACCAGTTGTAAAAGAAAAATCTTCTGTTGATGACGATATTGATTCTTTCTTCGGGTGAAATTATGTCGGATTCAGAGGATTGGGATTTACCCGACCTCGACGCCTTAATGCGAGGCGAGAAAAAACATCAATGGCTATCTGAACCTAGATTTGAAAAAATGTTCTCTGAAATTGAGGACGGTCTTCAGGGAGTTTTAGGGAAGGGAACTTATGATTGGGTAGATCGAAGAGTTTTCGATGCAGTATTTGATAAATCTACATTAATGTCATTACATAAGTTAATGCAGAAAGGAGAAATTGAAACACTTGACTATCCCATTGCAAGAGGAAAGGAGGCACATGTTTTCCATGGAACTTCTAATCATGGACCAGTAGCAGTGAAAATATTTCATACAACAAATGCTGTATTCAAAGGTTTAGCAAAATATATTGATGGTGATCCAAGATTTGGAGGTCTTTCACGTAGACACAGAGAATTAGTGAATATTTGGGTACGAAAAGAGTTTAGAAATTTAAAAAGAATGAGAAAATACGGTCTAAGAGTCCCAAAACCTCTGTCTAATTTGAAAAATGTTCTTATTATGGAATATTTAGGTGAAGGTGAAGGCGTCAGTCCACGATTAAAAGATGTAATTATTGACGAACCGTATGAGGTATTCGAAGATTTACTAGAGTTCGTCGCAATTAATTGGCAAACAGCTGAACTTGTACATGCTGATTTTTCAGAATATAATATTTTATGGAAAGACGGAGAACCATGGGTAATTGATGTTGGCCAAAGTGTGACTAAGCAACATCCACACTCAGAGGAATTTCTAGTTAGAGATGTGACTAGATTAGTTCAGTGGATAAATCGTCTAGGATATAATGAAGATATTGGTGAATGTTTACTTCGGGTATTAGAAGACCCAGTTCCCACATTACCTTCTCTCTCCGATGGAAGTTAAAACAGGAAGTTAAAACAGAATGGGTACTCCCCAGACATATGGAGCATTTAGCACGGATTCCTAAAAATCGTATTGCCGTGCTTATTGGTAAACGTGGCTCCACAAGGAAAATGATTGAGAAAGCATGTAAAGCATCATTGCACATCGAATCAAATTCAGGTGATGTTAGTGTTGTATGGCCTGATGAAGGTTCGGATCCAGTGATAAAAATGAAGCTCCCTGATGTGATTTTTGCTATTGGAAGAGGATTAGCTCCTAAAAGAGCAATTCAACTTTTAGAAGACGATGTTTTCTTGAGAATGTATGATATTAGAGAGTGGGTAGGTAGACAACCAAATCAAACTAGAAGAATGAGAAGTAGATTAATTGGTACTAATGGCCGTATTAGAAGTTTAATTGAAGAATTAACGGGTACAGAAATGGCAATCTACGGCTCAACAGTTTTGGTAATTGGTGATCAAGAATCCTTGGCGTTAGCCACACCTGCAATCGAAGGTATTCTCCAAGGTTCTGAGCATGGGACAGTTCTTTTCGGCTTAGAGCAGGATAGAAAGAGACAAAGGATTCGCTCTTACAGTCTTGAAACATATGAAGAGAAAGTTGTTGAAGATACTTCAACATTTGAAGCATTAGTTCCTAGTTTAGCTGATGCCCGCCGACGAAGAGAAAGAAAGTTCACAAATTCACAAGTGGATCCTTTGGACCAAGATGCAATAACAGAAATGATGAAATTAGCAGATGATGAAAAAATAGTTTTTGAAGAAGAATAATTTTCTAATGTCAAATGCGTTATACCTAAGCGAGATGCCTGTCTGCGGTTGTTATGGAAAATCCACTTGAGGAGATGGAAGACTACGAACTTTGGGCTACATATTTCCTTTATTTTGTAGGTACTCTATTATTCACAGGGCTCGCTTTAGATCAAATGAATATAGATAATCCTTTGACAAATTCAATCTATGAATATTATCTAGACCCAATTTCAGGTGAAGCAACCGGAGATTCTGGTTACAATAATGTGAATACAATTACATATGCGATTGTTTTAGGCGCATTCGTTCTATCATTATCTGCATGGTTGCGTAAAATTGGGATAGATGGTGGCGATAATACTATTATTGCACTTTTCCCTTTTGTATTATGGGCGGCCACTGGAGAAGTAGTAGAAGATGCTGAGATGTTTGATAGCCGTCTATCGTCACTCTTTGTCAGTCCTGGAGTTCATTTCCAAACCGCTGGATGGGTAGTGATTTCAGGTGCTCTGGGTTATTCAGTAACTAATAATTCTAAAATATCGAAAGAAAATGAATCAGATATCATTAATTCATTAGCTAGTATATTAATTCTTATTCAGTTTATTTTGTACACTCATTCTATTTCAATTGGACCTCAAAGTGATATTGGATTAGAAATATTATTTATTTTTGGTTTAGTTGCCATATTTTCTCCTCAATATTTGAGCGAATCTCTAGATAATTTTTCAACGATTCAAAGGTCTGTTTATCTCACTGGATTCGGAGGTACGTTGATATTCTTCGGAGCAATATTTTCATATTCGCTTAGTATTGATTCTTCTGATATTATACTTTGGCCATTAATATTTGTAATCGGTTTACCAATAGTTATCTGTTGGCAGATGTATAATTATGGAAAAGAGTCTGCAGAGATTCTAGATAGTTATGGGATGATATCCGGAGTATTGCCCGTAGGAATTACTGAGGCAGAATATCTTGCTTCAACAAGTCCTGAAAAGGATTTGATGGAAAAACATCGTAAAGCCGCAATATTTGCATCACCAGTCGTATTCCTTGCTGTTGCTGGACAGATTCTTGATGGTATTGCAACAGCTATTGGTTTAGAATATCTCGGCTATTCTGAGAAACATGTTCTTTCTGATAAAGTCATACAACTTTTTGGAAATGCTTTCGGTTTTACTTTTATTAAAATTGCTTTAGCTGGAATTATACTATACTTTTTCACAATAGCAAATTTTGAGCATAGACAACGACACCTTCGTTTGTTAGTTGGATTAGCAATGTTGGTTGTTGGAATGGCACCTGGATTGAGAGACGTTGGTCGTGCAGTAATTGGTGTTTGATTAGGTCAAATCATGATTACTAACCCATTCAATTGAAAGTTCGAATGCCCTCTGGAGAGTTGAGAGATATGGATAGGCTACCAACTCGTATCGACCGGAATAGTGAAGATTTCAATCGTAGAAGGGATTTCAATATTCAACTTGTTGATGAATTAAAACAAAAAATCAACCAAGTTAAAGAAGGTGGAGGTAAAAAATATGTCGACCGTCACCGTAGTCGAGGGAAATTACTTGCTAGAGAAAGGATAAACGAAATTTGTGATCCAGGGACACCTTTTCTTGAATTCTCATCTTTGGCAGCAAATGGGCTTTATGATTCTCGAGCACATTCCGCCGGAATTATAACTGGAATAGGAGTTGTTCATGGAAAAGAGTGTTTATTTGTAGCAAACGATGCAACTGTCAAAGGCGGTTCGTATTATCCTATGACTGTTAAAAAGCATATTAGGGCTCAAGAAATTGCCGATGAAAATAATCTAACCTGTATTTATCTTGTAGATAGTGGTGGTGCTTTTTTACCAATGCAAGATGAAGTTTTTCCAGACAAGGGCCACTTCGGAAGAATATTCAGGAATCAAGCGATTCTTTCCAGTAAAGGAGTTTCTCAAGTTGCAGCCGTATTGGGTAGTTGCACAGCAGGTGGAGCCTATATCCCAGCAATGTCGGACGAATCCATAATCGTCAAAGGTAATGGTACGATATTTTTAGCAGGACCTCCATTAGTTAAATCCGCAACAGGCGAAGAAGTTACTGCTGAAGATCTCGGTGGCGCAGATTTACACACACGTGAGTCCGGTGTTGCGGATCATTATGCGGAAGATGAACCAGAAGCACTTCGAATGGTCCGCAATGTTATTGAAAACCTCAATATCAACCCTAAACAAAGATTAGATGTTGAAGTTGTTGAAGAACCCAAACATGATGTCGAGGAATTAATGGGAATAATTCCTGATGATAATCGAACACCGTATGATGTGAGAGAGGTAATATCTAGAATTGTGGACGGCAGTCGTTTTCATGAATTTAAAAAGAGATATGGAAATACATTGGTTTGTGGTTTCGCTAGAATACACGGCTATCCAGTTGGAATAGTCGCAAATAATGGTATTTTATTTTCCGAATCTTCTTTGAAGGGTGCTCATTTTGTAGAACTATGCGGACAACGTGGTATCCCCTTGATATTCTTACAGAATATTACTGGATTTATGGTCGGTAGAGATGCCGAATCAGGCGGTATTGCCAAAGATGGCGCTAAGTTAGTTACTGCAGTATCTTGCGTGCCTGTGCCTAAATTTACAGTAATTATTGGAGGTTCCCATGGAGCAGGAAATTATGGTATGTGTGGAAGAGCATATGATCCAAGATTTGTTTTCATGTGGCCCAATTCTCGAATATCTGTAATGGGGGGCCCACAGGCAGCAGATGTTTTAGCTACAGTAAAACAAGATCAAATGTCTAGAGAGAACCTTCCTCAAATGAGTGATTATGAAATAGAAAATCTAAGAAGGCCAATTTTAGAAAAATATGAAACTGAAGGATCTCCTTACTATTCTACAGCTAGATTATGGGATGATGGAATAATAGATCCACGAGATACTCGAGATATTCTAGGATTATGTATTTCAGCTAGTCTCAATGCTCCCATGCCCGATCAAAATTATGGCGTATTTAGGATGTAATGGTGATTAAAATGAAAATGAGTGATATTCCTCCAAAAAATAAACTATGTCAACTTGTAATTGATGGAAACATTGCAAGAATCAATCTAAATAGAAGTGATGTATTCAATGCCCTAAATACTGAATTAATTAGTGAGTTAATTTCTGTAATTAAGTGGACATCAGATAGAAGTGTTTCAAGAAATTCATCTTTAGAAGATTCAGAGGGTGAGAAATTTCTCAGAGTTATAATTTTTACAGGTGAAGGTAAGCACTTTTGCGCAGGTGCAGATATCAATATGATGAGGGATGCTGGTGCTCGCTCTGTTGAAGAGAATCGTGTAGATTCTGAAAGACTAGATAGTTTGTTTCACGGACTTTGGGCCCATCCATGTTTCACTATTGGTTGTATACAAGGTGTAGCATTGGGTGGAGGTGCGGGGCTAGTTTCTTGCTTTGATTATGCGATTGCTGAACCAAGAACAAGAATTGCTCTTTCTGAGGCTAAATTAGGTATATTACCAGCAGTAATTGGACCTTATGTTTATCGCAAAATAGGTAGCTCTAACTTCCGTAGATTATCGATGATGGCTAGCAAAATTGGTTCTGTTGAGGCTATGAGAATAGGTTTAATTGATTTTGTTGTAGAATCATCCAGTGATTTTGATGACAGGTCAAATATTATTTCTCAAGAAGTTCTTACCACCGGTCCTATGGCTGTCACAGAAGCCAAGAATCTAACTCTAGTTTTTGACAGATGGGATGGAAGTGATGAAGAACTTCGTAATTGGACTCTGGATAAAACCAGTCAAATGCGTGGTTCGGAAGAAGGTCAAGAAGGTCTTTCTTCTTTCTTAGAGCGTCGTAAACCAAATTGGTCATCTGAATAAAATGGTGTTAGAAATGTTTCCTGATTGGATGATTAATGCTCCAACGCCCTTTAGCTCAGTTTTGGTTGCTAATCGTGGTGAAATCGCGGTTAGAATACTCAAAGCAGCAAGAGAATCAGGGCTCAAAGGAATTGCTATTTACTCTGATCCTGATAAGAATTCACTACATGTTGAAGTAGCTGATGAATCTGTTCATTTACCTGGGGAAAATCTCTCTGAAACGTATCTGAATATGGAATTAATAATTTCTGCAGCAAAGGAATCAGGGGCCCAAGCAATACATCCGGGTTATGGATTCTTATCTGAAAGAGCTAATTTTGCTAAATTAGTCAAGGATTCCGGATTAATCTGGATAGGCCCATCCTCAGAAGCAATAGAAACTATGGGAGACAAAATTTCTGCTCGTAGAAGAATGATAGAATCTGATGTTCCTATTATCCCTGGTGAAGAATTAGCTATTGAATCAGGATCAAATCCTCTTGGTGTTTTAGCAACTTCAGCTGCTAGAGTAGGATATCCATTATTGGTAAAGGCTAGTGCTGGAGGTGGTGGTAAGGGAATGAGAGCAGTACACGAACCTAAGATGCTCAGAACTGAATATGAAGCAGCAGCACGGGAAGCTTCGGCTGCCTTCGGAGATGGTACAGTTTACGTTGAAAGGCTATTGACTGGTTCGAGACATGTTGAAATTCAAGTACTTTGCGACCAATATGGTAATTCTATTCATTTGAATGAAAGAGATTGCTCTTTACAAAGAAGACATCAGAAAGTAATCGAAGAAGCCCCCTCTCCAGCAGTTACTCCTGAGATTCGCAGGAATATGGGACAAGCTGCAATAAGAGCCGCTGAATCGGTAAATTATGAAGGTGCAGGGACAGTCGAATTCCTTCTAACATCTAGAGGTGAATTTTTCTTTCTCGAAATGAATACTCGTCTTCAAGTTGAACATCCAGTTACTGAACTAATTACAGGGATTGATTTAGTTCAGAAGCAATTTGAAGTTGCAGCAGGTATACCATTGAATATATCTCAGGATGAAATAGGAATTACTGGTCATTCTATTGAGGCTAGAATCTATGCCGAAGACGTAACCAAAGGCTTTCTTCCAGCTATCGGTAAACTATCAATGTGGAGACCACCTTCAACACCGGGTGTTAGAATGGACTCAGGATTTAGAGAGGGAGACGAGGTCACCATTGACTTCGATCCGATGTTGGCTAAATTAATCGTTCATGCACCAACACGCGAGGCTGCGTTGAGAAAACTAGATGCCGCATTATCAGAATTTGTTGTTTTAGGTGTAACTACTAATGTTGGATTTTTACGTGAGGTATCCAAGAGCGAGGCATTTTCGAATGGTCTCGTAACAACAGATTATCTCGACAATGTATCTTTAGAAGAATTTGAAGAACCGAGGATTAGTGATTCAATATTAGTATCTATTGCTGCAGGAGCAAGTCGTTTTGGTTTAGATCGTAATCAACTTCCTTCTAGCTCAGAAATATTAGACGAATATAGTGGACATTCCGGAGATCCATTCAAAACATTAACGAGGTCTTACCCTTAGGTGATATTATGGAATGGAGTATAGGTAATTCTGGTTCTAGATATAAGGTGAGTTTCTCTGAAAAAGAGGAATTACTTTCTCTTTCAAAATTAATTTCTGAGGACAAAGAAATTAACTTTGATGATATTTCAATTAGTAAAGATCAACAAGCAGGTAGACTTCTAGTGGATTTAGATGGAAAAAGAAGTTTCGCTCATATTTCTCGTTGTGATGATGAATGGTGGATACATTTCCAAGGCCGCATTTATGTGATTAATATGCATGAACCCGGGAGTCCAGACTCGTCACTATCTGAAGGTAGTCTAAGTGCCCCAATGCCTGGAACTATTCTTGATGTAATGGTCAAGACTGGGCAGAGAGTAAGGGAGGGGCAGACGTTATTGGTAATGGAAGCCATGAAGATGGAGCATAGAATTCAGGCGCCTAGAGCTGGTGAAGTTACTTCAGTTTACTTCCAGAAAGGAGACAGAGTTGATATGGGCGCAAATTTAGTTGAAATTGGCGATTAGAATAGTTTTATCCTACTTTCATAATTAATCATGCAGGGAGTGGATTAATTACATCTAATGTCTTGGGATTATCATGGGAGTAGAAACGACAATACTTGCTGCTTTGATGGGGCTCAGCCTTGCATCAGCTTCGGGCTTCAGAGTTTTCTTACCCCCATTTATTTTATCATTAGCAGTCAGAACTGATACCTTTGTTAATTTTGATCTATCAGGAACCGAGTTTGCCGCATTTGACAGCAATGCAGCAGTTCTAGTTCTTGGAATAGCATGCTTAGCAGAATTTGGAGCATATTATGTTCCTTGGTTAGACAATTTATTGGATACTATAGCGACCCCTGCAGCAGTGGTTTCAGGAGTTAGCATGACTTCAATGGCTTTAGTGGGTAGCGATCCTATAATTCAGTGGTCATTTGCAATTATTGCAGGAGGTGGTTCAGCAGGAATTATTCAAGTCACTACAGTTGCAATCCGTGGCCTATCATCTACTCTAACTATGGGATTTGGTAATTCATTTGTTGCATCGGGCGAGAATATAGCAAGTGTAATTCTTACAATTGCAGCATTAATAGCACCTCTAATTGCTGCAATTTTTGCAGTTATATTAGTTGCTTTATTGATACGACAATCAATTAAGATTACAGCAGAAAAATCAACTCAAGGGACTTAAAAATTCTTGATGATTCATATATGGTCTTAAAACCTCAGGTATCATAATTTTACCATCCTCTGTTTGATATTGTTCTAGAATCGCTACCAATGCTCTAGTAGTAGCAACCGCAGTAGAATTCAATGTATGGACAGCGGAGTTCCCTTCCGATGTTCTGTATCTCATACGGAGTCGATTTGCCTGATAGTCCGTACAATTTGAACAAGAAACTACTTCTTTATATTCTCCGACACCTGGTAGCCATGCTTCAAGATCATATTTCTTTGAAGCGACAGTCCCCATATCTCCGGTGCAAATATTCACTACACGATAGTGTAATCCTAGGCTATCCCATAATTCCGTTGCATTATTCAATAAATCTTCATGATGAGACCACGAGTCTTCTGGTTTACAAATTATGATCTGTTCTATTTTAGTAAACTGATGTACCCTCCATATCCCTCTATCTGAGAGTCCGTGTGCCCCAACTTCTCTGCGGAAACATTGTGAAACTCCAACAAGTTTTATTGGAAGTTCTGATGGTTCGATAATTTCATCCATCCTCATAGCAGTTAGTGGGTGTTCACTTGTAGCAATGAGATAGAATTTATCTGGCTCAATTCCATACATTACAGTTTCAAAATCACCAAGATCTGTAACTCCTTCGTAAGCTTCTTTATTCATCATTAAGGGTGGTTGTACAAGAGTGTAATTTTTGTTGATGAGGAAGTTTGAAGTGTAACTTTGTAGAGCCATATCTAATCTTGCTAAATCTCCCTGCATGAAAAAAAATCTACTTCCGGCTATCTTTGCAGCCCTAGCTAAGTCTACCCAACCATTCTTTTCGATAATTTCATTATGATTTTTTGCATCAAATCCTAAACTAATTTTTTCGCCATGTAAACTGTGCAAAGTATTCTTTTGGTCATCTTCTCCTTCTGGTACACTCTCATGAAGGATATTTGGTATTCTCATCCTTATCGAATCTCTATTTTGTAGTAAATCATCTGCCATTTTTGATAATTCTTCAATTTTATTTCCTATACTCGATACTTCACTCATTATTTTGTTTACAGCATCAGAGTCTCCAGATTTTTTCGCTGCTGCTATAGTTCTTGCTGCCTCGTTTCTTGATTTACGAAGTTGATCAACATCAAATCTAGCTTGCTTCCATTCATTATCGAGTCTGATTACTTCGTCAATGTTATCATGAGGAATTTTTCTTTTATCATGATCTTTCCGTAAAATCTCTGCTTTTTCACGAAATATACTCATGTCTAGCATAACTATCAACTCTAGGACTGCTCAATCTTCTTTCAATGAATCGGGCTTTTAGGTTCAGAAGAGGCTAATTTGTTGAATTAAATCTGATGGACCATATACTATTAATCCTGTAATAAAATAACCTAATATTGCTCCTCCATTAAGTAAAGGTAAGCCTGCTTGTGGTTTTCCTTTTGCCACCTGTGTCATTAATCCTAAGTAACCAACCAAACCTCCGAATAATGTACCCAAACCAACTAATAGAGGATCTAAATGTAACATTCCAAAGAATGTTGATAACGGTACAGAACCTAAAACTACACCAGTTTGAGGTAAGAATGTAGTGGCCGAAATAACCAGCATTCCAGGGAAAATAACATCCCCAAGACCCATAAACAATGCATCTCTACCAGTTTTTTCTACTTTGATTTGCCCAACTTTGGGATTCTCCCAATCCTCTTTTGAGGGTCTTTCCACAGTTTTTTCCATTACACCTTCTTGTTCATCTAAGAAAGAATATCCCTTATCTTTTGGCGCGACTAATAAAATTGGTAACTTCAAATCTATCATTGTATCTGCCAATTCGAGCATATGTTTACTGCCATTTACTGCCCAGTGATCATAAACTGCAGCACAAATCATGAAGATAATTATTAGAGTAGGTACAAAACTAATTCCAATCATTGTAATAACCCCCGCTCCCACTAACACCCCAACAAGATTTACAATGTACCATTCAGGAAATCTCCAAAGTGTTATCATAAGTAATAAATCTAAAATTAATGCTATTAAAAATGCATTCTCTTGGGTATTCAAAACAATCTGCATAATTAAGGCGATATATGGGTAAACAGTGTATACTAAAGAAAAATATAGTGAAAACATGATGAATCCTTTAATCAGTAGTTCTAAATTTTTCCTAGCGAGCCATATAATTAAAAATGTAAAAATGCCAATTAGGGCCAATTCTAATAGTATATATCCTCCTTGTGTAGTTCCTTCTTCTCCGAAGGCTCTTACTTCATCTTTATCCCAAACAGGCTGAATTGTAATCCCTAAAAATATAGTTGTTACAAACATTCCAGCCATACCAGTCATTGACTTCCACTGGTCTCTCATAGCCTCTATTGTCTCGTTCACTTTCACTCCCCAACCCCCACGAAGTTCAAAGACCATATCACTTTGACTAATACAAGTGTGTAGTAGAACTAGTGGGTGATTATTTTTTGAACGTTAGAAAATGGTTAGAAAACACGAAAGATTCTGGGGTTAAATTAGGATTTGATAATTGTAATCTTTTATTGGAGAGACTAGGGAATCCTCATCTTGATTTCCCTTCAATTCATGTTGCAGGCACAAATGGAAAGGGTTCTTTATGTGTTCAACTTTCTGCAATGGCGAGAGAAAATAATCTCAAAGTGGGCCTCTTTTCCTCTCCACATTTAATTACGATAGAAGAAAGAATTAGGATAAATGGAGTCCCTGTTTCTCCCAAAGATTTTGATATGTTTCTAGAAAAAATACGAGCAGCCTCATTAATTTCTCCAGTCTGCAAACCAACTTTTTTTGAAGTTACATTTTTACTTGCTATGGTAGTTTTCAGTGAGAATAATATTGATAGAGCCATTATTGAGACCGGTTTAGGAGGTAGGTTAGACTCTACTAGGTTAGTAGATGCTGATCTTTGTATAATAACTACAATTTCTAAAGATCATACTGAATTTCTGGGAGAAACCTTAGAAGAAATTGCTTTCGAAAAGGCAGGGATTCATCGACCAGGAGTTCCATTATTTTTATCAAAAAGTGGTAATTTACCTCCTTCTGTATTGAAAGTAATTTCAGATAAAGTCGGAGAAGATCTTTTGATAATTGAAACGAATCAAGATTTTTCAAATTGGCAGAACTGGACTATGTTGACCAAAAAAGTTGCAAATTTTTTCAAATGGAAAGATTCTGAAATAGAATGTAAATGGCCGGGTCGTTCTCCGAATTACGGCTCATCTTGGTATGACTTTCCATTGAAAGTCTGTGCAGCTCACAATAAAGAAGGTTTTGAGTCTGAACTCAATTCAATCGAGAAACCAAGTGTGTTTATTATTGGAGTCACTGAGAAAGCAGATATCAAAGACACACTGTCTCCATTTCTTAAAGAGAATATTCATCAATCAATTTTTCATCATTTGATATTTACTGAACCTCTTTCGGGAAGGAACGATTCAGTTAATGCAGAAGAATTAGAAAAAATAATTTGCCGTCATAGAGAAACACCTCGTGACATAATTAAAAACCCAATTAATGCGATAGAAGAAGCTTCTAAGATTTGTGAAATAGATGATGTAGAATTAGTAATTATTGGCAGTGTATATCTGGTAGGGGATATTCTAAATTATATCATCTCTAGAGATAATCTGAATTTTTGGGAAGAACTACGCGTTCACCGATAATCAAAAAGGATGACCCTAGTGGATGGCTCGTAGATGACTGATAAGCCGAATGAGAAAACTGAAATTAAAGTAGTCTTGGAACCACAAGACAGTACTTCGAAATATATCTTAGTCGCCCTTATTCTTGTCCTTTCTGGCCTGTTATTTGCTATCTTAGCCGGCGGTGGAGCAGAAAGTTTTCTTTCATCAAATGATGATACTGTCGGGAATTGTGGTGATGGATTAGATAATGACAATGGCGGTAAGGCCGATAGAGACGATCCTGATTGTTATACCTCCTTAGATGGTTACGACCCTAATCGTACAGAAGCGAATAGGGATAATGACTTATGATAGATATTTTGGAGATGTTTATATGAGTGACAAATGGGATAAAAGATTTCTAGAGTTAGCTAAGCATATCTCTGACTGGTCTAAAGATCCGTCTACGAAAGTGGGTTGTATTGTTGTAGGTGAAGATCGTGAGATTAGATCTACGGGTTTCAATGGGTTCCCTAGAGGAATTGAAGATAAAATTGAGAGACTTGAAGATCGTGAACAGAAGTATCCGATGATTTGTCATGCAGAAGAGAATGCTATAATGCACGCCGCAAGAATTGGGATTTCATTGAAAGGTACTACGGCATATGTAACTTGGCCGCCTTGTTCAAGATGTACCAGATCTCTTATTCAAGCAGGAGTTAGAGAGGTTATTTATCCTGAAGATTTAGACATTCCTGAAAGATGGCAGAAAGATTTCGATATTGCTTCAGGTATGATGAATGAAGCAGGGATTATTGTCAGAACAGCTTGATAATCAGTGATTAGAAATCTCCGCCACCGCCGCCGCCGCCGCCGCTTCCTCCACTGTCGAAACCGCCGCCACCGCCACCGCTTCCTCCACTATCGAAACCGCCGCCACTGCTACTCCTTCTCTCGGATCTAGTACTTCCAGAACTACGTCTAAATGAACTGCCACTACTTTCCATTTCGTTGTAAGTCCAAGTATAACCATGGATATTATTTCTATCATGATAATCCGCTGTTTTCTCATCATAATAACGCTCTTTTCTCCAACCTGAAAAATTAGATAAAGAAGATTTAGAACTCATTATTGGTATACCTAGGATTAATCCCATTTCACTTTTCATATTTCCTGAAAGGTTTCCAAACATGGTTTTCAGTGGACTAATTATAAATCTATAAGGGATGATTAAAAATGGAATTATAATTATTATTTGGAAAATTGCAGGCATTCCAATCACCTGAGCTTCCATACTAGATTGAGACGATATTAAGCCCATTATAATTTGAGAAGCTAGAGGTATAACTAACGCGAATAGTATGAACAAAACTATGAAATTAGATTTATTAGTTCTCAAACTATAAACTTCTTTAATTTGTTTTAACTCGTTCTCATATTTCTCCAAACTAATTTCGACATCATTTTTTGATAATTTATCATCTAATCTTCTAAATGATTTAATCTCTGAATCTGTCATACCTTTGAATTTCCCATTCCAATTATTTCTAATTGATGAATCCCCTCCTATATTAGACATAATACTTCGATTCACTAATGCAATATTCTCCAATGCTTCGTCTTTCCCTTTTCGGAATTTAATTTTATTAGGGATGGAACTTATAAAAATTCCAACAGAGAGAGCTATTAATATTGGTAGAAAAACTAGAAAAGGAGTATTGATTTCTATCCATTCATCCATATCAAAGCCATCATTGAGAATTGCTTTCTCAGAGTAATCTACAATCTCATGCAATAAAAAATCATCAACTTCTCCTCCACCCCATTCTAATTCATCATAAATTTCCCATTGTTTACTGTCAATATAAATCCTCCAATCTTCTCCGAATTGTGATCCAATTTTGGGGTTAATATCCCACCAGTAATACATAGGATCCCATGCGTCATATTCCTTTGTAATAATCCACAAAATATCACATTCATTCAGATTATAGTTTTCAAAAGCTCTATCTGCATATTCATATCCACCAATAAAAGAAGCATTTTTCCCATTTAGACCGTCTATGGTAACAATTAAGATTGAGCAGTTTGTATTCCTTTCAATATTATTTATCCTCAAATTTATATCATTTTCATCCACATCAACGATCAATCCTGCTTCATCAATAATCCAATTAGCAGATGAATCATCACTGACTTTTTCCCAATTTGGGAAAGTAATTTCTCCTTGGTTTGCTAAGGAATCCATACCTTCAACTGCAGCACGTAATCCATCGTACCACATATTTTCACTCAAGTATGGTCTTACATCGTAATCAAAGACTTCCTGAACGTACCAATCCCATTCACCAGCATATCCTCCTCCTAACTCGATCCGGAATTGCCTATCTTGTTGTGACAGGAATATTAGAATTGCTTTATTATCATTATTATCGTCATTAATTCCATATTCGTCGAAAGCAAATCTAGCATATCGCTCCTCATCCCATCCCTCCGCTCCTTGCTCCTGATAACTTTCAATTGTCAGAATAACTATTGGTTTTCCAGATTCTAGATATATTTCATTACATTTATTATTCAGAATATCAAACTCTGAACTAGATAGTACCTGAGCGGAATCAATGACCCATACACCTTCTTCATCCGGTGCTGGGGGAACATCCGCGGCTTGAACGTTTGAAGTTGCAATAATGATCAGTAAAACAGCGAGACTGAGTCCAATTCTTTTCATATTAGTTCCAGTCATATGTCATTGATAAGTTATCTTCCGGAAGCAGTAATAATTATTTCAATTTCATGTATAATTCTTCTAAGTCAGACAACAATTCTTCTTCTGTTCCATCATTTAGAATTACTATATCTGCTAATTCAGCAGTAGCATTTAACGCTTGACCAGCAGCATCTTTTGCCACCGCTTCTGCATTTTCTTGCTCCATAAAAGTCTCTTTGTCTAAGGGATCACCAGCTCTTGCCCTACTTTGCAGTCTCTCCCATCTTGTTTCTGTATTTGCTCTAATTTCTATTAACATAAAATCATCTCTTTTCCTCAAAGCCTCAACTTCTCCAGGGGTTCTAATTGAATCAACAACAGCATCCTTTCCATCCAGAATGTCTAGCAACATTTCTGCTAATATTCCAGCGCCACCCTTTCTTCTAAGTTCTCTCCCTCCTTCAATCAAAGCGTCTCTTGTAGGTTCAATATTTTGTTCTGCTAGCCATGCTCTGATAGAATCTGAACAGGATAAAGTCTCCAAGCCCTTTTTTGAAAACCAGTCAACAACTGTCGACTTTCCAGACGCATTTTTCCCAGTCAAACCGATGAGCATGTCAATACCCAGTGAAAGGATGGAAATAGTGATTGCCTTTTCTTATCCCCAATATCTTCTAGTTGAAGCATATTTTAATTCAGCATTATGTATAGAACGAAGTAATCTTACCCTTTCTCCAACAATGTGTCCTCTGAGTATTTTAGTTGCAGTTTCTTCTGCAATCCCCCTCCCCATCATACAAATGATTGCATCTTTACCATGTGTGCGAATCAATTCCGCATTCTTAGTCATCTTTCCAGATATTTTAGGATCTTTACTCTCAACCCAATCAGATAACATAGACTCCATTCTTTCTGGGGCACATGCTTGCATAGTTCCCGAACATGTTGAACATGGTTCAATTCTTTCTGCAAATCTAGCCACTCTCTTCCTTGTTTTATTTTTGCAATTTAGACAAATCAATACCGCTCTTTCATTGACTAATCTAACTTCTAAGTGATCCCTCAATTCTTTATCAGACCATGATGGAAGCAATAGATCTTTTTCGCTCTTTTTTGATTGACCAAGAGGTCCTGGTGGAGTGACTAATAATTTTATTTCTCCATTTTGTATTTCTGACAATAAATCTACAGTTGCATCAATATCCATTCTTTCATGGAATAATTTACTCAGTGCCTCTTCTATTACTGGTGTCCCCTTCCATCTTCTCATTAAACCCTGAAGATTTACTTTACGTGGGTCTACTCCTTTTCGTAAAACTCCCATTCTTCTTGCTACTTGGACTACTCTCCATCTCACTGCTCTGCCATTGGGAATTGTCATCCGCATTAGAGAAGGTAATGCAACAGGAGGAGTGTCTTGTAACCATCCAATTATATCCGAAGTATTTGTTCCTGGAATTTGAATAGATATTCTATAAGGGTCGATTAAAGTTCTTCCCATTTTCCCTTCTTTTAATGAACCAAATGCTTGAATTAGATAAGCTAAAGTTTCATTGATTTTGGAACCAGCACATGTGTTTAGAATAATTGTATTTTGTCTTTCTTCTATAGTAATAGTTTTTTCATCGGGTAAATATCCTGTAGCCTCAATATGTTCTCCGACTGTTCTAATTAGAACATCTCTTGCACTGGGCGATAATGGATATTCTTCAAAGGAGATTACAGAATTATCATCTTCAATTGCTCCTATTGATATGGCAACAGCCCTTCTCAATTTACCAACCTCTCTTGCAACTTCCTTTGGTACTGGTGGTAATTCTCCCGACCACACAGGGGCTTCTCCAGTTTCTTTTATTGGAGCAACTAGAAGTTCTTCCTGCTCTGGGTCCGCATCAACAATTTGCCAAGTTCTTCCCGCCATTACAAATCTTCTCGCTCTCCCGAGCGAATCATCACTAGCATCATTATTCAGTGATAAAACAAATGCTTCGTCAACAGAACCAAGAACAGATCTACTTACTGCATCTCGAACCCTGTAAGAAATTTCATCTGGAATCATGGAGATATGCTCAGTCCTAGATTTAGCGGCCTTTCCGGATGGAGAAAACCAGCCTTTTTCTAGACTCTTTGGGAGATGTTTTATCATTGCCTTCCTCCATCTAGTTTTATCAGATTCTTTTTGTTCTTCATCCCATGGAGGCCTTTTCTCAGGAATATTTTGATTACTTTTCTTTGCTAACTCCTCCCAAAGTCTTGCTGGCCATTTAGTTACATCTGAATCCTCTGGATTTTCAACAAGTCTGATTAACCAACGATCATTTAATACTCTCAATATATTCAGAGTTTTTTCATAACTCCATTCCCTGAATAGTGAACAATTCTCTATAATTTCATTAGCTTTCTGAAGTGGAACTAATCCTCTTTCTATACTCAACTGAATGAATTGATTTGCAGCAACAATTCCTGGTTCTGTTTGCCATTCTACTCCTTCAAGTTCCGATGCCATGGCTCTTCTTGAAATCACAGCACATTCAGAAATTTCATCTAATTCCCATGCTAGAATTTCTCCTCTACCGGTTCCTCCTAGATGGTGCTCAGCTCTCCCCATTCTTTGCAACAATCTATCCACTGCTCTTGGAGATTGTAGTTGATGGACCTTCTTAATTGATCCAATATCAATCCCTAATTCTAAACTACTAGTACAAATAATCCCATGCAAATCACCATTTCTTAGCTTATCTTCCATTTCTTTTCTAGTGTCGGAAGCAAGACTTCCATGGTGTACGCCAATTTTTATTTCCGGTGCTATCGCTGCCAATCTTTGAGAAACAGTTTCAGCAGCAGATCTTGAATTAACGAATACTAATGATGGGTAATCTTCTATCAACGAATTAGCCAGTCTTCGAAAGGCAGCAATTGAATTAGGCGAAACTGACCATTTTACCGATAAAATCTCATCTTCTGGGGAAGGTATTTCTTTATGCACCAAAACATCTGTAAATCTCGGAGCGGGACCTAGTATAGGTTGCGCATTTTTTGCCATATAATTAGCAACTTCATCTGGGTTTCCAACAGTTGCTGAGAGACCTATTCGTTGTATATTATTTGGATTAATATCTGCAATACGTTCTAGACCAACCATTAATTGAGACCCTCTTTCACTTCCTGCTAAGTCGTGAATTTCATCTAAAATAATAACTTTAACGCCTGAAAGATGTTTTCTTAATCTACTTCCTAACATCATTATTTGTGTAGTTTCTGGTGTTGTAACCAATAAATTTGGAGGATTTTTTGATTGTTTGGTTCTTTCTTTTTGGGTAGTATCTCCATGTCTTAGCCCAACAGTTAATCCAAGAGGTTTTAACATCGTAGATAATCTTCTATCAATATCTCTATTCAATGCTCTTAATGGCGTAATATATAGAATTGACAACCCTTCCCAATTCTCATTAATTGCTCTAGAAATTACTGGTAATATCGCTGCTTCGGTTTTACCACTTCCGGTTGGAGCAACTAAAAGTCTATTTTTTCCTGCACATAAATCAATAGTTGCTTCTTCTTGTATTGGAGTTAGATTCCAACCTAAATCATTTATTAAATCTCTAACTTTAGGGTGCAGAACTTGCATTGCTGCCCCTTCCATGTCTGTATCGACAAGGTCCTATTTAGAAAACCCAACGAATTATAGTTTGACTTCAAGAACTCAATTTATGGATGGGCGGGTATTTCATCATCCCAATTTTCCATTTTGTTTAATGTGATTGTTACATTTGTTATCTCACCATCTTCCCAATAATCTACAGCTACAAATGTAGGTCTTCTATCCATAATTTCCCAACATTCGATAGTTCTGTTTAGTAAAAATTCATACTCATTTACTTCATGTGCCTTGTAAGGATCTGCAGTGCCAAAGATACTACTTAACCAGTTACTCAGATGCCAAACCGACTGACTCGAATCCCCTCTTCCTAATTCACATGTCATTTCTTCTTTATCTTGCTGACCATATGGGGTGTCCCAACTATGCTTCCAAGCTGGATGGAAATATGAATAACTTTCATTATACTCAGATTGGACATATATGACGACATCCTTTCCTTGTAGAATCATATCTCCAATTGAAGGCCATGGGTCTCCTAATTGATGGATAAATACTCTTTCAATAATTCCAGTTCGATTAAATAAAAACTCCAAATGTTCAGCAGGAACATAGTTTTCAACTAGTATAGATACAACCTCTCCACATTTGAATGAACAATTTTCATCAGTTAGATTCATCATTGAATTTAGAAGTGATAACCACTCAAAAGGGTCTACCTCGGAGTACATGCAGGGGTGGGGGAACTGTCCAGGAGAACCATGACAAAATCTCACATCTTCGGCTTCAGTTTCTTCATCACTTAGATGATGAGCATCAACCATAAATGCCCTTACTCCTCCATCCCATTGAGCTTGGAGACCTGTGTAGTGATTAGTGCCAAGAATTACTCCATCTTCTGATGTAGCGAAAGCATTATGTGTTTCAGGAAATGTAAAATCATCATAATTTCTTAAACAGTATTTTGACAAACCATGACAAATAATGGTGTCATTATTATCCATTGGATCAAGACCTCTTTCGACTTCCCAGTCATTTGGTAATTCATCTCCATCAATATCTTCATCTAAAGTATCACAGATTGTATCATTATCAAGATCGTTAGGTTTTTCTTCAATATTATCTGGGTCACTGTTACAATCAATCTCTATTATGTTCATCCAGCCATCTCCGTCTCTATCTAAATCTTCATTATCTTCTATGCCATCATTATCCATATCTAGAAATTCATCTCCGATACAGCCAGAAAGAATAAATCCAATAACAATCAAGACCACTAGCCATTGCTTTCCCATAGTATCCGATTAACAGTAAAGCAAATCAATTAATTGGTAAAATTATATTTTTTCATGTGAACTTGATAGCGTAAGACACTAAGCCACGAAGCCTTACCCATGAATGATATAATGGCTCGTCGAGATGATAGAAACCTGAGTTTTTTTGGTCGATTATGGGATAGCCAAAGAGGCAGACATTTCCAAATAATCACTAATGTTTCAATTCTTTCACTTGCACTATTAGTTTGGGGGATAGTTTTCCTTTTCGGTCTTTCAGGGCCCACTGATCCATCTAAAGAAAATATTGTCGCATTAAGTTGGATAGGCATGTTAATCGGTGCAATTGGCACATTTTATGTTGGCCCGGAGTTCTTCTTTTATCTAGGGATGAAACAGACTCTAGATGATATCTTATTATTGGATTCACGTGCTGAAGTTTTAAGGCGCCGAAAAGAAGGTGAAGAAGCAGCAATAATGCTAGGAGTAAGATATATGAGTCAGATGCGTGAATTACTTGAAGCACATGAAATTCCTGTTGGGAAGAACCTGATTAATTCTCCAAAAGTTAGTACTCAAAATAATATCTCAATCGAAGAAAAATGGTGGAATAATCCTGATTCAGTCATTTCTCGACAACTTCCCGGATTAGGCCTACTTAGGGAGTTGCTCGTCCATAGAATGTTAATTTCCATCACCTCAATAACTTTAATTTCGCTGTTATGGAACACTATTTTCGGCCTTGCATCTAGGGATGGTAGTAGAAGTTATACTATTGATATCACAGAGAGAATTAGTGGGTTAACCTCTTTCCATCATCCTTCCCCTCATGTTGATCCTGTTAGCATTATTCTGATATTATTTGTCTCTTTCATATTATATTCTACTAGGTCGTATAACTCCAAGGGTAATTAGTATGTCAAATGATTTCAAACTCTATCTTAGAGAGGCATTACTTGCTGTAGGATTAGTTTTCTTATTACTTGGTTCAATGTGGTTAGCCACTGGTATGTTTCCTCCAATGGTTGTTGTTGAATCCGGCTCTATGAAGCATAGTGAAGAAGGTTCCATAGGAGCGATTGACCCGGGCGATTTAGTATTAATTATGAATCCTGACAGAGTAGACATAGTTACCTATGTAGAAGCGTCTAATGAGGAAAATAAGAACTTTGGATATGAAATGCATGGTATGTTTGGAGATGTTATAATATATCAAAAAAATGGTGGTTCTGATACTCCTGTTATTCATCGAGTCTTACTCAAAGCAGAAACAAATTTAACAGAAATTCCAATTGATAACTCCTGTTCTGAAGGCGTGTTCGATGAGTTAGAATACATATGTATTTTGACATGGGATGTACCAGGTACCAATCTAGTAAATGTAAGTAATATTTCTTTAACATTAGATTATTCTTGTGCACCTCATGGAAATTTAACAATCGATAAGTGGGTTCCTAGACACGAAGGATACCTTACAACTGGTGATAACAGGATGACAAATGGGTGTACAATCGATCAACTAAGAGCGACCAGCTCTACAGCCGACGATTCATATATCCAGAGTCGTGGTTTAAAGGATGAATTTGGTAATCCTGTAACTGCGGTAAGAGATACTTGGGTAGTAGGGGTCGCATCATCTGAGATTCCGTGGGTCGGAGCAATCAAACTCTTTTTCTCTGGAACGTCCTCATTTGTATCTGGACAAACTTGGAACAATTTGTTTACATTAATTGCTGCAGTTGTAATTATCCCCATGGTTTATGATATCTTTATCCCTAGTAAAAACGAAGAAGAAGAATAAAGTTTTAGTTTAACATATTAGCTAATAATATAGGGAATAGTACAATTAGAAGTATAATTATACTACTCAAACCACTAACTCTGTTAGCTATTTTTTCAACTCTTAAAGGATTCATATTTTTCCCAAAGAATTTTATTATTGAGTGAGTAGAATCTCTAGTGATTTGTCCCCCATCAAATGGAACCATGGGTATCAGATTAGCAAAACCAAGTATGAAATTTATCCATGCAAACCAGAATAAGAAATCAAAAATAGCTAACATACCTGCAGTCCCTATAGTGGAAGCAATGATTCCATCACCTGATTCAAGTAGATCTCTCTCTTCTAGTGGCATAGAGTGCCCCTCTAGTCTTATTGGCTCACCCAATAATTCTAATGGCTTAAAAATGAAAAGAACGGTCCTCAATAAGGGGTTTAAATCATCGGTAGATGATATCTTATACCCATCTACCGCGCTAGTGCCTGAGGAAATCCCACTAACTCCAAGAAAAGCGTTTCCCTGTTCTATATTATTCTCATTCAAGTAATTGATATAAATATCTGTACACTGTTCTTCATTCTCACAATTTTGTTCTTCAAACCAAGTAGGAATTCCTTGTGAAAGATAGTAATCCAATTGATCAGTTAACGTGACAATAATTTCTCTTGATTCTCTATCTCCAATGTCATTTTTTCTAGACAAAACTGATAAATTCATTTCATCTCCTGCAGATTTAGAATTCATTATGTCTGTGAAAGAATCATAATCTGGAACATGTATTCCATCAAGATGAGTTATTATTTCATACGGTTCTAATCCCGCTTCTTCAGCCCCACTATCTACGATAATTCCTTTTGCATGTAATCCGGGTTCAGAAGCTACAAATCCTGATGCTGTACATGATAATAAGAGTATTACGAAATATGTTGCAACAATATTTATCGATGGTGCAGCGGCATAAATTCGTAGTCTTTCTCTTCTAGGTGCTCTGGTCATTTCTTGAATTTCAGGTTCGAAAAAGGCCCCCATCGGTAAAGGCCCTAACAGTAATAATCCGAAACTTTTCGCCCTCATACCATGAACTCTTGCTTGTATTGCATGCCCATATTCGTGAATTACTATGGCTATAATTAGTGTAATTACAGGCCACCAGAATGGTACAAAACTTGTTACTCCAGGAATTAATAAAAGATCTTTAGCAGGAATGGGATCTTCTGGTGGTGAAAAAGCTGATAGTATAGCGCTGAAAATTAGAAGAAACATTACCCCAAACATTACAATAAAACATAACCATATTGAAAATTCTCCAAATCCTCTCCAAAATTTCCTATATTTTGAAACTCTTTCAAGAATAACTCTCCCCTTTTTTGTTCTAATCATCAAAATGAAACCCAAAACTCTTGTTGCATCCCAATTATCAAGTGTGCCATTATTTTCTAGAGTTATCAGTGCAGAGTACCAAATTATCATAATTATGGCACCCCAAATTGGTAGCCCTAGGAGATAAAAAAAGTAGATTGAAATCATTGGTAAAAGATGATTCATGAGTGACCCCTCCTCATCTTGCATATTAGGTGGCCAACACTCCCATTCTTCAACTTGTGTTCTTTATTCCAAAAATGATTTCAAAGATTAGCCTCTCCGATTTACATGGTTGAACGTAATTCAGAGGATATTAAGAGTGAAAAACGTCAACTTGACAATATTCGTAGAGAAAGAGATAGTATTCTTCGTTTGTTAAACCAAGCTAGGCTGGAAAATCTTAATCAAGAAGTGAAAAATCTAATTCAAGAGTTCGATAGACTTGATGCGATTCTCTCAGAAGATGATTCATATTGATCCATATTTGTATCAATTACTGAGAAATTAGTTTTTTTAAGTGAAGGACTCGGCTGAATATTATTGGCATTTTCAGATTTAGAGATTAATGAAAGAAATTTATGTAATGGAAGTCCCTTCTCCCAATCTAAATATGGTGTTCCATTTCTTGTTAAAGGTAATTCAGGGACCGTTCGAGCAAATAATCTTAGTTTTCCAGTAAGTCCCTCCGTCTTAACTCTAAATATTCTCCAACTGTCTCCTCTAACTCCCTTTAACCTATAAGCATAAAATGGTTGAATTGAACATCTGATACCTATTTCTTCCAATGCCTGATATTGTAAAACAGTTCTACCAGAAAGGTATAGTTTGGGTTTTTTGGAAGATTTTACTTCTATAGGAAAGCACATATCTCCTCTTAATGCTAAAAGGTCCCCTGTACCTTCGGATCCACTTCCAGGTGCTCTAACAACTAAAAATGGGCGTTGACAAATTTGCATGGCTTGAGCGCGTTCAGTTTCACTACAAGACCTCGTTATTGCACGAACTCCTTTTTCTTCGCCTGCAAGTACTGAGCGTAACTCACGCTCGTAAGCTCCTCCTATTCCCATGCTACTATCGTAATCTCAAGGTTATTGAGGACATCGCATGATTCATGCTATTTTAATCAATTATTGATGTTTTGTATTGAGTGACAATTACCAAATTATTGGAATTTTCCTTTCCTGTATTCTCTGGTTCTATCTACTCCAGGGAATTGATCTTCACTTTCACGATATACGGTTTTCATATTTTTCAGAAAACTCTGTTCATTTGTTACAATCAATACCATATCGACACCAGGATCCTCTCCCTCATCCATCCAAGCCAAGACTATTTCCATAGTCATTCTAGCGCCTTCTCTATGTGGGTAAGAGAATACATCCATTCCCAAGGGGGGTAGAACTAAGGTTTCACGAGGTTCTAGATTCTCAACTTCTGCAAATAGTGACTCATAAGATTTTTTTAACAACTCCCTTCGATATTGATCCTGTGTAGGTCTTCTACAGTCTGGCCCTACAACATGTACAAGATGTTCTGCCGGTAAGTTATACGCAGAAGTAGTGACTGCTTCTCCTACGCCACAAGGTTGAGAATTTGTTTTACGTTTTTCTTTTGCTATTTCTGTACAGGCAGCTCTCAATTCAGGACCTGCGGCGAGTTGCATAACTTCATCCAACCCTTCTCTTCCTGCCAGCCTATTATTTGCTGGTAAGACCATTACGTCTCCTTCTTCTCTAGCGACATTACCGAAGCATACTCTCACCTGTCCATACTTACATTCCCGGACTATGATGACCTCTGCCATATTATCTCGAGACTAGGGCATCCAATATGTATGCTTCTTCTCTTCATTCTGAATATCAGAGCGAACAATTGATTCGTAAAGACGTCTCCGGCTTGTACATGTCAATAGGTTATGTACTAGTAAATGTTGAACCCGGTTCAGAAGTAAACGTGTTTAATGCAGCCTCCTCATTATCTTTTGTTACTGATGCAAATCTTCTTTTTGGAGACCATGATTTGATAGTTAAATTAGAGGCAGATAACATGGGGGATATAGCTAGGCTAGTAGTAGAGTCAATACGTGCAATCCCTGGAGTTTTGAACACCAAAACTCTTGCTTGCGCCGAAATGTAAATTATTTTTTTGCTAGTTGGATTTTATTGATTAACTCTAATTGTGGTGCAGTATCGCGTTTTTCATACAATACCTTCATATCCTATTTTGACAGGCGAACTGATGGAGGATTACTTTATGTCAGACAAAAAATATTTCGTATTGATGGCGAATGGTAAGGACACTAGTCAAGTGTTTGTAAGCAAGCAGCCTCGAGGAGCAGCCCTGAAAGCAGCTTCTCGTGAGGTGCCCAATCCTATCCAACTGCGTGAGCGTGGAACAAACCGCGTTCACAATTTCGAAGGTTGGATAGAGGTTGTTGACAAGCCGGCTAATGGACCAGATTGGTTACCACCTAAAATCAATAAGGCCAATGTAAAGAAAATTGGAATTACTCGATTATGAGTATTTTTTTCCAGAATTACAAAACCCCTCTCCGGGTCTACTCGGAGAGGGTTAAAATCATCTCAACCCTAATTTTTTTCCAATAATTGCGATTGGATCATAGTATTCTGTCACTACTCTTTCTTTCAGAGGGATTATTGCGTTATCTGTAATATTAATTCCGGCTGGACATACTTCAGTGCAACACCGAGTGATATTACAATAACCTATACCAAAATCATCTTTGATTTCAGGAATTCTATTTTCAATATCAAGCGGGTGCATTTCTAATCCAGCCAGACGTACAAAGAACCTTGGTCCAGCAAACTCATCGAATTTTTCATGTTCTCGAAGTACATGACATGTGTTTACACACAACATACATTCAATACAACCTCTGAACTCTTGTATTCTATTAGCCTCTTTTTGATTAAATTTCCAATCTAATTCATCAGGTCCATTCACAGGAACCATTTTTTTATTCATTTCATATGCCCACGATGTATCGGTAACTAAGTCCTTAGTCAACGGGAATGCTTGCATTGGTTTTACAAGGACTGGCTCTCCATCGGGTGTTTCCTTCATCACTTCTTCCATTCTTGTCATGCACATTAGACGTGGTTTACCGTTAACTTCAGCAGAACATGAGCCACACTTTCCTGCTTTACAATTCCACCTGCAAGAAAGATCTGGAGCGTGTTCTGCTTGAATTCTATGAATTACATCAAGAACTACCATTCCTTCATCCATTTCAACTGTATAATCTACCATTTCTCCGAATGGATCTCCATCTTCATCGGGTTCTCCTCTGAAAATTTTGAATGTTACATCTTCGCTCATTTCATTCCTCCTCATGTAAATCTTCAATATCTAGTAATTTTTTCAACTCCTCATCTATAGGAGGATATCTTCTGTGCTCAATTTTCATCCCATCTTTCTTTGTTATTACACTATTTATTTTGCCCCAATATCTATAATCAGGTGTAGGAAAATCATCTCTCGTATGCCCTCCTCTAGATTCTTCTCTATGCAGTGCTGCTAGTGTACACATTCTACTAACATCTATCATAGCATCTATTTCAAGCGCCTGGTGCCATCCTGGGTTGTAAATACGGCTAGTACCTGCAGACGTTTTTTGAGCACGTTCTTCTAAATCATCTAAATCTTTTAATGCTTCTTTTAATAATTTTTCAGTTCTTATTATTCCCACTTTATGTTGCATCATTTCTCTTAAATCTTCTACGACTTTCGCCGGATTCTCCCCATTAGTCCTACTCAATGGAGACAATGTTTCTTCAATTGCATTTTCAATCTCGTTAGAGTCTATAGGTAGGAACTCTTCGACATCTTTAGCCAACAATGCAGCGTTCTCTCCAGCAATCTTTCCAAAGACAATAAGGTCTGAAAGTGAATTCCCCCCCAGTCTATTAGCCCCATGCAATCCTGTAGCGGCTTCTCCAGCAGCAAACATTCTAGCAACTGTAGTCTCCTGTGTTTCCGGATGAACTTTTATTCCTCCCATGACATAGTGTGCAGTAGGGCCAACTTCCATTTTTTCAGTGGTGATATCAACCGCTGCTAATTCTTTGAATTGGTGATACATTCCGGGGAGCTTTTTCCTTACTTGGTCCGGTTCTCTCCAGGAAATATCCAGATATGCTCCTCCATGTGCACTAGCTCTACCTGCATCTCTTTCGGAATTAATTGCTTTAGCAACAACATCTCTAGTCAACAGTTCGGGAGGTCTACGAACAGTTGCAAGTTTTCCTTCCACAATCTCTGAAACCCATTCCAATGCCTCTTCTTCTGTATCAGCAAATTCATCTTTATACATCTCAGGTACATAGTCGAACATGAATCTCTTACCTTCAGAATTGGTCAGCATACCTCCTTCTCCTCGCACTCCCTCTGTAACTAAAATTCCTTTTACAGAGGGGGGCCAAATCATTCCTGTAGGGTGGAACTGGATAAATTCCATATCTCCCATCTCTGCACCGGCCCAATAGGCCAATGCGTACCCTTCTCCGGTGTATTCCCATGAACCGGAGCAAACAGCCCAACACCTTGTGGCTCCTCCTGTTGCCATCACAATTGTTTTTGCTTTGAAAACATGTAATGACCCATCATTCCTGTCGTAGGCAAAGCATCCCGATATTTTTCCATCTGTCTTGAACAATTTACGTACTGTGAATTCCATGAATATATCCATACCCATATGAACTCCTTTCTCTTGAAGGGTCCGGATTAATTCTAAACCAGTGGCATCTCCAATATGCGCTAATCGGGGGTAAGTGTGTCCTCCAAAGTTCCGTTGATTTGTTAGGCCTTTAGGAGTTCTATCGAATACTGCCCCCCAAGTTTCTAACTCTCTAATTCTGTCTGGTGCTTGTTGAGCGTGAATTTTTGCCATTCTCCAGTCATTTAGGTATTTTCCACCTTTCATTGTATCTCGAAAGTGTGTTTGCCAATTGTCGCGAGGATCTTTGTTCCCTAGTGCCGCTGCAGCACCTCCTTCAGCCATTACAGTATGCGCCTTTCCTAGCATTGATTTGCATATCATGGCAACACTGACTCCTGAATTACTAGCTTCTATTGCTGCTCTTAGACCAGCACCTCCTGCTCCAATTATCACGACATCGTGTTCATGAACAATGTATTTTTCACTCATTATTTCACCTCACATTATTCGAATATCTGTAAGAATTCCTTCTGCAACTGCCAAAACAAATAAGTCTCCAAGAAATACCATAACTAAACTAGTCCAAAACCAGAACGCATGTTCAATATTTAAATTACTAATTTTGATATATAATTTACCCATAATTCCCGATATACCGCCTCTCCACTGATTCATACCTCCTCCAAAGAGATGCCTGAATGCATGACAAGAAGCGACATACATGAACAGAAGAATTGATTCAGTAGCTAATACTAATGTCCCTATCGATATTCCGAATTCAGTACCATCATTGAACCACATTGTGTGGTATACATCATAAACTTTCATTGATAGAATAATTATTGCTAGATACAACATGTACCTATGGATATTATTTAGCACAAATAGTCCGGTTTCGCCTTTGTATCCTATTCGGTAATTAACTTCAGGTTTTGCAACCACACATGCTGTAGGGTTTTGGAAAAATACTCTATGGTACACTTTCCTCATATAGTAACAGGTTCCTCTAAATCCAAATGGTATCCATAATATCAGCAAAGCGGAATTCATCCAATTGGGAGTTTTAAGATCAAATAAGTGTATCACGTCAGGTGAAAAGATTGGCGATGTTACTCTGTGTTCATCGTAGTGAATAGCTCCATCCCAGACTACAACTCGCAATGCTGTGTATACAAGAGCTAGAGTTAATCCGAACCCCATCCAAAATGGTTTTGTCCACCACTTGTCAATTCTATCTGTTTTTCCAAATCCTTTTTTCAGAGGAAGTTTAACAGCGTCAGACAAAGAACTCACCAACTGGCGCAGACACCAGTAAGGCTTGCGAATGAAAGGAGACCAATAAGTGATTGCTTTTCACCTACTCAATCGCTTCTTTATTATCGGAATATTCAAGTTCTTATGGTTTATCGTATGTTTGAGTAAAATGGATGGTTTCAGTGATATATCCTCATCAATTTGTCCGAATTGCGGACATATGCCTGGAGTTTGGCTCCCTACTCTTCCATGTCCTGAGTGCGGAGAAATGATGATTTAAGCTAATGTAGAATAATCTACTTCTTCTTCAATTAGTTCAATTTCTTCTACGTCCATCTGAGCAAGTTGTAATTTACCCGATAATTCATCATTTACTGCATGCCAATACGAGTATGCTTCTATTACCCATATTCCTGATTCTCGGGTACCATTTCCACTACCTTTGACTCCTCCAAAAGGAAGATGGGCTTCAGCACCAGTGGTTGAATTATTGATTCCTGTCATCCCTGCTTTAATTCCTGACTTATACCTATATGCTTCTAATCTATCATTCGTATAAATTGCACTTGATAATCCATATGGTGATGCATTAGCAAGATGTAATGCGTGTTCGAAATCTTTAGCCTTTACGATTGTAATTGCTGGTCCAAATATTTCTTCATGGAAGCATTCCATTTCCTCAGTAACATCTGCATAAACATGTGGCCACATGTAAACTCCTTGCTCTGGGTCACCAAGGAAATTTTTAGGCTTATTATTCGAAGTTATTCTTCCATTGCCCCAAAGTTTTCTAGCGCCACTTTTTTCACACAGTTGTAAATCTCGAATGAAATCATTGGCGTACTTCTCAGACAACATAGGGCCATACAATACATTTTCATGAGCCATTGAATCTCCTATTGTAGTAGTTCTAACTTTTTCCATCAATTTTTCAATGAAATCATCATAAATTTCTTCATGAATTATTAGATTCCCAAGACTGGTACATCGTTGACCTGCTGTGCCGAAACCTGCCCAATATGCTCCTTCTACTGCGTTCTCCATATTTGCACTTGGCATTATTACTAACGGATTTTTACCTCCTAATTCTAGACTGGCAGATACTAAGTTTCTACCACAAACTTCTCCAATCATTTTTCCTACTGAAGTAGATCCTGTGAAACTAATTTTGTTGACCAATCCTTCATCAACAGCATCAACAAGATGTTGACCTGCTCCACTTCCTTTACCATGAATCAGATTGATAACTCCATTGGGTAGTCCCGCTTCATGCATAATTCTAGTTAACATGAATGACAATAGTGGAGAATCTTGAGGGCTTTTCCATACGCAAGTATTACCGCACATAATCGCAGGAATCATTTTCCAAAAAGGAACTGCAGAAGGGAAATTACAGGCATTGATTATCCCACAAACCCCCAAAGGTCTCCTGTAAGTGAAGAGTTCCTTGTCAGGTAATTCAGAATTAACCGTTTGCCCGTACAATCTACGACCTTCAGATTGGAAAAATAGACAGGTATCAATTGCTTCCTGAACTTCTCCTCCACTTTCTTTTAATGTCTTACCAATCTCTCTTGTCTCAACTCTTACAATATCGTCTTTGTATTGCATCAGCAATCTACCCATATTTCCAATAATCTGCCCTCTCGTTGGTGCTGGTGTAGCAGCCCATGAAGGAAATGCATTTCTAGCGGCAGCTAGAGCCTCATGTACATCTTCTTTAGTTGAAAGAGGGAATTCTCCCAGACTATCTGAAAGTAATGCCGGATTGAGACTTTCAAAAGTTTCTCCGCCACTAGATAATTTCAATTGTCCATTAATTATATTGTATCCCTTAATCTTCGGGCTACCGTTGGGATTATTGGCTTCCATGAATTCAAATCCTGTTTCAAGTACATTGGTCATGTGCCTGCGAAATATAACTCTATCAAGAAACCTTCTCAAGGAAGATTATGATGATTTAATCCATTATTCATTTGACATCTTCAAGTTCACAGGTTTAACTACCCCCTTTTACTACAGAGGATTGTTCAGAGGGATGTGGAATGTCAAACGAGGAAGTAGATGACTTACAACTTAGAGTAGCAAAGGCAATACCGAGCGATGTAGGACATGGTCGTGCCAGAGTACCTTTCGATAATGATTTGAATTTGAAACCAGGAGATATTGTTGAGATAACGGGCGAACAAAAAACTGCTGCGATTGTTTGGCGCTGTCGTCCAGAAGATGCAAACCTTGGCATTATTAGAGTGGATGGGATTATTAGAAAAAATGCAGGTGTTTCCCTAGGAGATAAAGTTTCGATCCGTAAAGTAGAGACACAGCCTTGCCAAAAATTAATTCTGAGCCCCGTAATGGCAAAACAACAGAAAGTACGTTTTGGCCCAGGAATTGAGGGTTTTGCTCGTAGAGGACTGAATAAAAGACCAGTTGTTTCCGGAGATAGAATTTTTATTCCAGGGATGACACTTTTTGCAGAGGCTTTACCTTTCCAAATAGTTCAAACTACTCCAAAGGGCATTGTTCAGGTTATTCCAGATACTGAAATAATCATTAAAGAAGAACCGGTTGATGAGGAAGATGAATCTGGACAACCAATTTCAACTATTTCATATGAGGATATAGGAGGTATAGGAGAGCAACTACAAAAAGTTAGAGAAATGATAGAACTTCCATTGAAGCATCCGATTCTTTTCCGCAGATTAGGAATTGATCCACCTCGGGGAGTTCTCCTACATGGCCCACCAGGTACTGGAAAAACGCTCATTGCAAAGGCCGTTGCGTCTGAAACTAAAGCTAACTTTACGTCAATAAATGGTCCTGAGATAATATCGAAATATTATGGCGAGAGCGAGAAACAATTACGTGAAATATTTGATGAAGCAGCCGCTAACTCTCCAGCGATAATTTTTATCGATGAGTTAGACTCTATTGCCCCTAAAAGAGAAGATGTTAGCGGAGAAGTTGAGAGAAGAGTTGTGGCACAATTATTGACTTTGCTAGACGGAATGCAAGGCAGAGACAATGTCATCGTAATTGGTGCAACCAATCGTCCCGATGCAATCGACCCCGCCCTTCGTCGTGGAGGAAGATTTGATCGTGAATTAGAGATAGGCGTACCAGATAAGAATGGACGTGCCGAAATAATTGGTATCCATACTCGTGGGATGCCAATCAGTGATGACTTTGAGATTGATTGGTTATTAGATAATACCCATGGTTTCGTTGGAGCAGATATTTCTGCTCTCGTTAGAGAGGCTGCGATGAAAGCTCTTCGGAGATATTTGCCAGAAATCGACTTAGATGAAGAACAGATACCTGCTGAAGTACTTGAGAAGATGGAAGTTAGAATGTCAGATTTCAAATTAGCGATTAAGGAAATTGAGCCCAGTGCCTTAAGAGAAATTTTCCTTGAAGTTCCTGAAGTTAGTTGGGATCAAGTTGGTGGATTAAAAGAAGTTAAAGAGAGATTGAAGGAAAGTATCGAATGGCCTCTAACTAAGCCAGAAATGTTTGAACATTTTGGCATTAATCCTCCAAGAGGAATAGTTCTTTTCGGAGCGCCTGGGACAGGTAAGACACTAATTGCAAAGGCGATTGCCAATGAAGCAAAGGCCAATTTTATTACAATAAAAGGCCCTGAATTGATTTCCAAATGGGTTGGTGATTCTGAGAAAGCAGTCAGAGAATTATTCAAAAAAGCGAAACAGTCAAGCCCTTCAATAATTTTCTTAGACGAGTTTGAAAGTATTGCAGGAGTTAGAAGAAGTAATACCGGTGAAGGTTCCGATGTGATGAATAGAGTAGTTAATCAATTACTAAGTTCAATGGATGGTGTAGAATCTATGGAAGGTGTAATAGTTGTTGCAGCAACTAATCGTCCAGAAATGATAGATCCTGCATTACTAAGAAGTGGAAGGTTCGAAAGAGTACTTCATATCCCTCCTCCAGATGTTGATTCAATTAGAGCAATTCTTAAGATTCATTCTGAACCAATGCCTCTTGGTAAATTCAAAATTGAGGATTTGGCTCCACAGTTGATTAATTATACTGGTGCAGATATTGAAGCTATTTGTAGAGAAGCCGCTTTGATTTCAATGCGAGCAGAGAAGAAAAGTGTATCTAAAAAGCACTTTGAAGAAGCAATTAATAGAGTCCGTCCTACAATTACTGATGAAATGATGGATTACTACAATAGGATGGAAGGAAGATTAACTAGTGGACTTGAGTCAGTAAGACGTAATTCTGAGGTCCATTCAGGAATTGAATCAGCTTGAGGGAAATAAATGCCATTAACATTCGGTCGAGAAATAATTAATCGTGAAGTTCATGATAGTGCGGATGATAGATTAGGAATCGTTACAGATTTTACTATCGATATTGAAAGTGGCCATATAACTAATATTCTAGTCATGATTGAACCAGACATAAATCCTCAACTTCTTCCCTGGCCCACGATAAATGGACTTTTATCGGTTCCAGTTGAAGAGATAGACAGTGTTGGTAAGGTAATCAAACTGTCAGAATAGTATGATGCACAACCGTTCATTCGTTCACAACGGTCATAAGTCGAAGTTCAGGCTCGATATTTGTCGTATTGACTAGGTGGGGTATAGGATGGCTAATTTTCGCGACTATACTCGAAGATTAACGACTCTAAAAGCGCGCCGAAATATGTTAGTGGGTGCTTTTTGGATTTTACTAATACTCCTAATTTCTACTATCGCAGCGACATATGTTACCGACGGTCAAACCCAACAATCAGCTTATGGTGATGACTGGAATGACCTTGGTCTATTTAGGGAAGAAATAAACAGAATGGGGGTTGATACTACTGCATTGGTATCAAGTCCTCTTTTATTGAGTGAAATAGACCATCCCGAAGAAGCTATTTTCATAATTTCAGGTGTTGAGAAGGATACTATTTCACTACCTAGATTTACTGGTGACGAAAATGTGATAGAACTTTCAGAAGGTTCAGGATACACAACTTCAGAGATACTTGCCATCGATGAATTTGTCGAAGCAGGTGGCACAGTACTATTGATGGATGATAAAGGATATTCTTCAACTTTAGCAGAACAGTTTGGATTAGAGTTTTCTGGACATACATTGTATGATGGAGAAGCATATGCTACAGAGTTAGATTACAATTTCATATGGGTGAATACGACTTCTGCATTCAATTTCACCACTAATTCTGGCTCTTTATCAAGTATTCATCCATGTCTCAGAGATACTGATACAGATGGTTTTATTGATTTATTAGACACTGACCCTTATGATATTACTACATTTCCTGCAGGAATTACTAGAGAAGATGCCGGACTATGTTCGCACAGATGGATTTCAGAAACACAATGGGATTTTTCAGAAAATTATAATTTATTAACAAACCAGCCATCTGCATTTAATGCAGGTTCTTACAACCCAGTTGAAAATAGATATGACATTGGTAAATCTACACTTGATTCATACTTAGATACTAATGATGATGGCAATCTTACGATTGGTTCTTCCGCTTTTGGTATTGATGGAGATGAAGTAGGTCCATTTGCAGTTTATGTCCGTTACTGTGCAGATCGTTTGTGTGTCGGTGCAGATTCAGGAAGGGTACACTTTGTTGCAGATGGTTCAATATTAACTAACTCATTATACGATGATGCATTCTACTCAGGGGTCGATGATGTTGTCCCTTCAAATGATAACAGAAAGTGGGCATTAGATGTAATTGCTGAATCTTTATTGATTGGAAATTCTAGTGCTAAAAGTTCTTCAAATGCAATTGTTATTTTTGATGAATCTAGACATCAACAGCCTACATTGTTTGGCGATACATACAATTTAATGTATTATCTATTAATTTACTTCACTAATGACTGGATGGCTATGTTGCTACTTTTCCTTGGTTTATTTATTACTTTAGAAGCAGTTCTAATCCGTAAAGAGGATCCTGAGAATTGGCGCCATGTATTTAGAATAATATACTATGGATTTGGTGATGCTAGAAGATACGAGTATTATCAGAAGCCAGAAAAAATAAGGCAGGTTTTATTGACAAGAATTAGAAATTTAAATACACTCTCAAGAGAAGAATTTGATGCACTTCCTGCTGCAGAGTTACAAAGAATGATTGATGATCAAGTATTAACTAAATTCATATTTGAAGATCGCAGGTACAAACCAGATGAATTGGTTGGTGTAGTTAAGAGAATCAAAGAGTGGGGTTCAACCAGTTCTGAGGAGGAGGTCGAATATGTGGACTCGTAAAGCGGCTATCCTTCTCACAAGTGGAATAAGCTTAATTTTGATAGGTATGATGATTTCAAACTTCCAACTGATGATTGTGGGTTTGACTTTCATATCATTTTTAGCAATTAATGGATGGGTTGAGGGCCATTCAGATTTAGAAATTAAAAGAGATGTTTCAGCAGTTAATGTTTACAAAGGAGACGACATTAATGTTGTATTAACGGTTACAAATAAGTCATATCGTCGTACACAGCAGTTAGAGGTTTTTGATAATGTACCTCATGAGATGAAAATGAGAAAAGGAATAAATTTAATGAGAATGAATCTAGGTCCTGGACAGACAGCAACAATCCGTTACACAGTCCGTTGTCCATTAAGAGGCCACTACACAATAGGGCCAACGTCTATCAGGTACAGAAATACATTCAATTTATTTGTTTCTGAAACTAGTGTTGGCGATAGATCAGATATTACTGTATTCCCTCAAGTTAGAGATGTAGAAGAGGCTTTGATTCGGTCAGATGTGCCGAAAATGTATACGGGAGCTACAACCCTAAAAACACCTGGTCAAGGTATGGAATTTTATGCTTTAAGAGAATATTTTCCTGGCGACTCTTTTCGTTCAATAAATTGGAAAGCTTTTGCTAGAACAGGGGAATTAATGGTAAATGAGAAAACCAGAGACGCAGTAACCGACGTTTTCATTATTCTTGACACTCGTGATGTAGCAAGAATTGGAACAGTCCTAAAGAACCCGTTAGAAATGGGTACTGTAGCCGCAGCTTCAATTGCTAACTATTTCATAAAGAGAAGAGATTCTGTATCCTTGGTTACCTATGGTGAAAGAATGGATTTTCTTCCTCCAGAAACTGGAGATAAGCAGCATTATAAAGTTCTTAGTCAATTAGCAGCGGTCGAATCAAAAGGTAGTATGCCTTTGCAAGCAGTGACTAATGCTCTATCTCCACGAATCTCTCGAGGTTCTCCAGTATTTATCATTAGCAGCCTTGAAGGAGACGGTACTACTTTGTCGGCAATTAGAAATCTTTCAGGTAAGGGTCATGAAGTAATTGTTTTATCACCTAGTAGTATTGATCTTGAAAGGCTTGTAAGTAGGATTCCAAGAATGGCCTATGAGGTATTAAAACTAGAAAGACAGAATCGATTAACAGCGATTTCAGGTTATGGTGCTAAAGTAATAGACTGGACGCCCAGTGTTGAATTGTCTCAAGCATTATTACAAATCAGGACAGTCTAGGGGTGAATAAAATGGCAATGGATGTAGTACCCGAATCAAAAACTCTCCATATCACAAAATTACGTTTTAGATGGCAAGTGCTACTATTACAAACTCTATCTACAATTTCACTATTATTATTAATGCGTAAAATGAGTGAATTGTACGGCGAATGTTCTGAGAAGTTTGTCGCAAATTCTGGAACTGATGGGTGGTGCCCTGCATATGAACATACCAGAGGATTGAGATGGATGGATTCCAATGGCAATACAATTCTTCCTGATTTTATTACTGGAATTAATGAAACTGGTTTTAACGCATTTACTATGCCTTTACTCCTCTGTTTTATTTTGACCATATTATGGGTATTTGTCCAAACACGTGGTGAAAGATTACAGCTAATTATCAAAAGAATATTTAGTGCAATAATGGCATCTTGGTTCCTTCTTCCATTTCTTATTTCTTGGTTGATAGGGATGGTCTCAAATGGTGCCTACCTACCAATAGGAAACGCCGATGACCAATATAATCATATTAATTTAGTGCTGGCACCGTTTGAATTTTTCTTTGAATTAGTATTCTTTGGAATAGTTTTCGCTCCTATTCTTGTAGGCTTAATGGGCATTTGGGGTTTGTCGAAAAGAATGATTACTTGGGCTACTGGCTATTTTTTGATGATAATTGGCATCCATGCAATGTTAACATTTGAAGGGGTAACTTCAGCAGTAGATGTTGGTTTGAAACCTCTATCTGCCCAGATTGGTGAAGCAACATTATTTGGAGGTTTAATATCTCCATTAGGATTTGATTTACTGACCGTGGCCATACTAATATTGGTATTCTTAGAATCAGGATTAGCAGTAATAACAAACCTAGAATATACCTCAGTACTTCCTGAAGCTTCAAAGAAGGATTCAGAGTATATCAATCAATTTAATAACATCATTAACGGGCATTTAATCCATTTATTCGGCATAATGATTGTTGTAAGTTTAACTACTGCAATCGCTCTTGAATTTGATGATTTCTTGATTTCATTTGTTGGCATCCTGGAAGGTTCTCAGTGGTCAGGCCAAGTAAAAGAATCATTGGAATTACAGTTAACCTATGGTAAAGTAATTTCAGCGTCATTATTCATGATTGTTGTTGCAGGGGGACGATTTGTAATCCCTTGGCAAAGAATCACCGGAGTGATCGAAACAGGTCTTTCAAGAATAAGGAATTAACTCAGTCGTAAAATTTTGTGGAAAGTACCCCAGAAAATAATAATCACAATCAATTGAACAATTACTAACATAAAATTATTCCCGATACCAACTAATCCTAATAATTCTATTATCTGTTCTTGGAAAAAGATAGTCATGATAATCGTACTAAGAACTAAGAAACGATGTAACCATGGCCCAAATTTACTCGCTATATTTTCTTTTTGATTGGGTAAAGGCAGTGACCCATTCATACCCCTATCAGGAGCACCTAGGTCATCAATCCATCGATTAATCACTATCCTTGACTCGTTGGGTTCAAGCGCAGAATACTTGACGACACATCATGAACGGCGGGCTCTCAATACAATCTTGTAGTCAATGTAGAGAACCGTCCATTCTTTTTCAAGAGTATAGTGGTCAACATTTGTGTGGCAAACATCTAGCATTGTCAATAAGGAAACGAGTGGCTAAAGAAATACGCTTACAAATAGATTTACCTAAAGATGCTCGACATGCAGACGGTACACCTTTCAAAATCTTTGTAGCGATTTCAGGTGGTAAAGACTCAGCAGTGTTACTCAGTATGCTTGTTGATATTATAGGTCAAAGAAGAGATGTAGAAATTATCTCTGGCTGTATCGATGAAGGAATAGATGGGTATCGCTCTCCATCACTTGAATTGGCAAGAGAACTTGCCAAATCTCTGGATATCAAATTTGAAACATTATCTTATGAGGAAATTGGCTATGATAGAATGGATAATGTGGTAAAGAAGATGGACACAATTGGAGAAAACAATCCTGATGCTAAGGGTATGATGCCATGTTCTTATTGTGGTGTTTTTAGAAGACAAGGAATTAATGCTTTAGCAGAGAAAGTTGGAGCAGATATTATGGCTTTAGGGCATAATCTAGACGATATGGCTCAATCAATAGTAATGAATTTTCAGAAAGGAAATATTGAGAGGTCAGTAAGATTAGCCCCTCATACTGATGACCCAATTGAAGGACTTGCCCCTAGAGTAGTTCCTTTACGTTGGATTCCAGAACAAGAAATTCATGCCCATGCTATTTTTTCTAAATTACCTATTCACCATGGAGATTGCCCACATGCACCAGGTGCAATGAGGCAATTAAGTCGTAGAATTATTGCCGATATGGAAACAATGACGCCAGGTTCAAGGCATGGATTATTACATTCATTAGATCAAATTCGTAAATTATACAAAGAAGTTAATCCTGTTAAATCAGAAATAAAGAATTGTAAGAAATGTGGCGAAATTACTAGTAGAGAAATATGTCAGGCTTGTACAATGAAACGATGGTTGGAAGAAAATTAAATTATATAATCTACAATTTCATCAATATTTTGATTCTTTCCACAATAAAAGCATCTTATCTTCATAGGTTCTGCTGAAATAATTTTTAGTTTATGTGGTAAAGGTTCGCGGGGATTTTGTGTAATACAATTTGAAAAAGAGCATCTTACGATATTTATCAATTCTGTGCCTAATTCAATAGTTCTTTTTTCTGCTACATGGTAATTTCGAATAATTGCAACAGATGCTTTAGGAGCGATCAGAGCCAAGCGGTCTAATTCTTCTTGATTTAACTCTCGGTCTTCAATTTTCAAAACATCTTTTCTTCCCATTTTCCCACTAGGTACGTTCATTACCATGGAAATTGGGTTAGATCTTCCGACATCTAATCTCAACATCTTCAGCACTTGTAATGCATGCCCTGATGGGATGTGATCTATTGCTGTACCATTACAAATTGCAGTAACGCGCCTCATTTCACTCATTTATTCACCTTCTTTGGAATTTTTACTCCTAGGCTTCTGCACAATAAAGCCATTCTAGTAGGGACACCATTGAACGCCTGTTGGAAATATCTTGCATGTTTTGTTGAGTCAACACTGGCATCTAATTCATTTACTCTCGGTAGTGGATGCATGACTATCATTCCAGCCTTTGCTCCCGATAAATCATCTTCAGTTAATTTATAAATTCCTGCTACTTGGATGTATTCATCTTCGTCAGGAAATCTTTCTTTCTGTATTCTCGTCATATATATTACATCAGCAGAATCAATAGATAATGACATTTCTTCTGTTTCATTTATTTCTCCACCATGACTTATTAAATCTGAAACAATTTCATCAGGCATCCTCAGTGATTCTGGGGAAACAAGTGTTATTTTAGCTCCAAATCTCACTAATGCATGAGATAAACTATGCGTTGTTCTTCCATATCTAAGATCTCCTACCATCATCACATTCAGACCCTCAAGACTGCCGTGTGCTTCACGGATTGTAAATAAATCTAGCATTGTTTGTGTTGGATGATTTCCGGCGCCATCTCCTCCATTCAGGATTGGTATTTCCACTGCATCCGCGCTATATTGCGCAGCTCCTTGATTCGGATGCCTGATGACGGCAATATCTGCATATCCATCTACCATCTGCATGGTATCATACAAGGTTTCACCTTTAGCCACAGAAGAACCAATAGAGCTTAGATTCAGGACTTCTCCTCCTAATCTCTTCATTGCAGTTTCAAATGACATACGAGTGCGTGTTGAATTCTCAAAGAAAAGATTCCCTAAAACCTTACCTTGGAGTAAAGGTAAGTACACATCTCCTTTGGCGACTGGCAATAAACTTCTTGCATTATCAAGGACTTGCAATATCTCTTCATTTGTTAGATCGTCCATCGTAATAAGGTCGCCCATACTCATTCCCCTATCTAATCGCGTTAGAAGTCGGTCATATGCATTGCCCTCTAAGCATAACCTTTGATGACCGTATTCCGCTGTCTTGATGAGTAATGAATTACCCCCTCATCCTGATGATAATCAGTCGGACACCTGTTCGAGTCTCATTTTGCGGTGGTGGAACTGACGTAGATTGGTTCTCTCTTTCTTCTGAAAATGGTGGAATGGTCACATCTATAGCTATTGATAGATACATTCACGTAACAGTGAACAGGCGTTTTGATGAAAGAATTAGACTATCTTACTCAAAGTTAGAAATTGTGGATGATTTCGAAGATCTTGAACATGAACTAGTGCGAGAATCAATGAGAATGACCGGTGTTACTTCAGGCGTAGAAATTACTACAATAGCAGATATTCCATCTAGAGGAACTGGTTTAGGTTCGTCTTCGGCAGTTACAGTAGGTCTACTTAATGCATTACATTGTTTCGCAGGTAGGGATGTTCCTGCATCTCAATTAGCATCTGAGGCTTGTGAAATTGAGATTAAAATTCTTGGCCAACCTATAGGTAGACAAGATCAATATGCCGCATCCTTTGGTGGAATAAATTCAATTAAATTCTGTTCAGACGGTAATGTAATTGTAGATCCAATTAATATTTCCGACCAATTAAAATCAAGATTATCCGAAGAGTTCACTCTTATCTTTACGGGACAGAACCGCTCAGCCTCTGCTGTTTTGTCAAATTCTGAAGAAGAGGGTAAATCAGCTATTGAAAATCTTATTCGAATTAGAGAACAGGCAGACGAAGCTAGAGAATATCTTTCATCAGGTAATTTCTCAAATCTTGGACGCCTTCTTAATGAAGCATGGTTGATGAAAAAAGGAATCTCTCCGAATGTCAGTAACCATTTCCTTGATGAAATGTATAGCCGTATCATGTCTAATGGTGCTAATGGTGCTAAATTATTAGGTGCAGGTGGAGGAGGTTTTTTCCTTGTCCATGGTGATTCTGAGATTCGTGAAAAACTACAATCTGAGTTCTCTTCTGAACATAGATTTTTTCCTTTGAATATTGATTATAACGGTTCATCAATTATTTTTAATGATTCAAGAGTGTGAAATAATGAACAAAAATGTACTGCCATTTCTACTTTTTTTCTTAATTATTTTCAGTTTAGGCAATGTTTCTGTTAGCGCCACAAATGATCGAAATATTGATGATGAAATATTCTATTCTTCAATAACCGGGTATTCTAAGTTGGTAATAGAAGACGATATAAAAGTTAATTCACAATTCAATGCATCTTGGGAGTCTTCTATAAATCTCTCTGATCAGATTGGATCTGATCTTCTACAGAACTCAGAATTAGGTTTAAGGGCTCAAATTGATATTCATTTAGGAAATTCAGACGGTTTTGTCGATTCTAACGAATCAGACTTATTTGATCAATTATTTCGTATTGAAAGGAACTGGACTAATTCTGAAAATGGTGGTTGCTGTATTTTCGATTATAACCCTCTATATTCTAATCAAGGTATTAATTTGATAACATCTAAAGTGATAGTGGGCCCAATAGATTTAGAAAATACATCATGGGGTTGGGAAGAATCAACCGATTTGATTGGCCAAACAGATAGTCGTATTACCAGAATTATTGACTTTCCAAGATTAGGCGCATTTATTGAAGAAGTTCCTTTAATGGTCTTTCTCCCAAATGATTGGGAATACAAGTATAGTGCTATGGGAGAAATATTTTCGGGAAAACCAGGTGAGTTTATCGTGAATCGTTCCGAAGCAAATGTGGCCAGCAATATCCGAGTAACAATTTCAAATAATCAAATGCCTAACGCTTTAGGTTACAGAACTTCAACTGGTGCAATGATTACTCTAAATTCTAATACTGTATACTATGGTGATTGTGAAGATAGCAGCCTAGATAATAATCAACAATGGTGGACATTATCCAATAATGGAACTATTGTGTTGACACATTTTGGTGACGAAATAAGTTTTATTTCACAGGACTATGGTTTTGAAGAAGGAGATGTTGCTAGTATAGTAATGCATTGTAAAGATTGGTTTAATGTCACAAGTACGTGGTATGATAATGTAGTAATTGATTCTATATTTCCAGTTTGGGAATCCGTAATTTCTTATATTAACGAAGAAAATGAAAGGATAATTTTAGATAACAATCAATCAATTACCGTGAAATCAGATACAAGTATTTCATTTAATATTTCAGCAAATGATCCTAATTCTGAATTGCCTGTGAATATTAAAATCATCTCAAATAAGACTCCTAATTATGTCCATAGAAACGATGACAAACTTATTTTCTCGGATGTATTTTATCAGAATAGCGATTCAAATGGTCTTCATCTCAATCTATCTGAACGTCATAAAGCTAAATCACCTACATCATGGTCAGTTAATCTAACAGTTTCTGATAATGCTGGAAACACTATTTTTAGCGAGTGGGACGTAATTGTATTGGATGGTACAGGGCCAACAATTATCCCCGATTTAATAATTAATAATCAATCGATTTCATCTAGTAATCTCGCTAGAGATGGTGATTTAATTACAATTTCTTTGCAACAATCTTTTGATGATTTAGATTCCATAAATGAAACTTTTTGGTCGCTATCAATTGATGACGAGCAGATTGTCAATAATGTTAGTATGAATGAAATAGATAAAATGATTCTCGGACCATTTACTTCTGGAACTCATATTTTTAGTATTGATGCATATGATTCTTCTTCGAATCATCAAAATCTTGCTTTCGGTTTAGCAATTTCTCCAAATTTTGGCATAGATATCGAATTAATTTCTACTGAAATTAAGGGTAAATTAGTAGAGGGAAACACGGTCTTATTCTCTGCATCTATGCAAAATAATAGAGCATCATCAGGTTCTGGGCAGTTTTGCGTAGACAGTCAATGTGGGCCATTTGTTACAGTTCCTGCCGCTAATTCTAATGGTCCAGGATACTTTGATGTGGAATTGAATCTTGAGTTAAGCAGTTCAACTCAAGTTAGTACATACTTCAAGTGGCAAATTGAAGATACAGATGATGGTGGTCAAATAATTGTTAACTCTGAAGTTTCAATTGAACCATACTGGCAGAAGCCCCTACAAACAGTTATACTGGTTTTTACCTTATTATCTGTATTTGTTTTTACCGTGAATCGCCTCTGGGGGATAGATTCTCAAAGGCCATAATCTGAGGCAATTATCCGCAGAACTCATGAGCCATGCCATATGGTGAAATACTGTGATTCTACTACCCGACTACCCTGATCGTGTGATTCGTGAGCATAGAGTACGAGTTGAAAGAATCGCATTATCAGTTACTTTTTTACTGATATTTTCTGCATCATGGTGGTTATTTTCAGGTTTATTTGGTTCTCCTGAACTTTTATCTCGATTAGGTCCAATATCGTTAATATTTATTTCATCATTAGTTGTAATAGATTTGATTGACTATGGATTAATTCAGAAATCTAGGATAGGCGTTATTGCTAATATTTGTTATCCTACTTTGTTAGCATTGTCTATCTCTAATCTTAAATTTAATGATGTCTTAATTTCTGGTTCCATATATTTCTTAATGGCTGTTTTCCTATGGTTTGTTGCCAAGAAAAACCTCTCAATCACTCATTCATCTAGAAGATGGAGAGGGTTAACGAGCATTCTTGGTCTTGCATTCTCAGCATCAGTTATGTATTCTATTTCATCAGAAATACAAATTTATATGGTCGTTTTTACATGTATTCTAATCACCATGATTCCCGATTTGCTATCTAAGGATGAAAATCATAAATCTAGAAAAGATTTTATCAAGAAACTCGATTTAGTTGAGGAACAAGTCCTATTACTGCGAAGCCAAGGAATTTCTCTTGAGCAAGCCTCATCGATATTGAAGAAAGCAAGAGAAGATTGTTGGAATGAACCCGAAAAGGGTCTCACAGTAATTTTGCTCGCTGAAGAAGAAATTGAAAGAGTCAAAGCTTTGGCCAATGATCTAGATGATATTAAACAAGAAACACATCTTTTCATGAAGAAAGCAGAATCAATCGCTCCCGGAGTTCATGGTCCAAGGAAAGCATTTGAATCTGGACAAAAAGAATCCGATTTCGGTTCATTAAGAGAAGCAGAAATTCTTTTCCGACTTTCAAAAAAGAGATCAGAGATAATAATCCAACATTGGCAAAATGCGATGGACGAAATAGCAAGCGCAGAAGAATTAATTTCTTATGTAAAGGGTATCACATTAGACTCAATAAATAATATAATTGATTCTGCTAAGGAGGCACTAGGATCAGAAAATCCAGTAGAAGCAATAAAAATAGCCTCCTCAGTTCCGGGCCATCTTGAAAGTTTGGAATCCACGACTACAGAGGCTAAAGAAGCAATTATTGAAGCTGAAAAAGCAATTCAAGAGGTTGAAGGTAGCTTCTCAGTAAGTACCAAAGAAAGGCTAGTAGAGTCAAAGGTTGCATTAGAATCGGGTAATTCTTCTCTTGCCAAGGGATTAGCAACAAGTATTCTCCGAGACATCAATAAGATGTCTGAATCAATGCAAAATGTACAACGAGGTCTTAGGCAGAGAAAAAAACTAACTGCAGTTTTTCCTTCTGGTAAATCCGGTGATCAATGGAGAAATCAATTGGAAGATATTGAAACTAAAGTGAACTCAGAACAATGGGTTGAAGCATCTGACCTTCTAGAATCACTCACAAAAAATCTTCAACAATATGAAAAATCAAGGTCAGAAGCTCTGGAATTATATTCATTTGTAGAAAGTGAGTGGATTGAACTAAGGAAAAAACTTGATTCTTCCAATATCAAGGTCAATGACTCTATGCGTATGAATGCGGAGAGTAAACTTTCTGAATCTAAGAAGTTATTAGAAGAGGGTGATATAGATTCTACACTTTCTTCATTAGGGAAAACCGATGAAATTATGGAAAATCTTAGAAGAAGAATCTAAGTTTTATTTTTCCCTGCACAATATGGGCAATAAGAGTCTAATTTATAATTTTCAGATCTCCTCTCTTTTTTTGTAAGTGGTTCTCTACAGGCAAAGCACATTGAATATTCTGTTTCATTTAATTCGGTATCGACTGCTACTCTTTGATCGAAAACAAAGCAATCACCTTTCCAATAAGAACCGTCTGTTTGTTCAAAGTATCCTAAAATTCCCCCCTCTAGTTGTTTTACATTCTCAAAACCAGCATTCATCATCACTACTGATGCCTTTTCACACCTAATTCCTCCCGTACAATACATCACTATTTGTTTTGTTTTATATTCTTCAGGTAGATCAGAAATAGCATCTGGAAAATCTCTAAATGTAGATAAATTTAAATCTATTGCATTATCAAATATTCCGACTTTGGTCTCATAATCATTTCTTGTATCTAAAATAACTACATCTTCATTCTTATCTAGCATATTCTTGAATTCTTTAGGGGTTATATTTGGGGCGGTGAATTCAGATGGCCTGACCTCATCCAATCCTAATGCAATAATTTCTTTCTTTAGCCTTACAAGCATTCTTCGAAATGGTTGGTAATTAGTATAACTTATTTTCAAGGGAATATCTACAAATCTTTTATCAGATTCGAGGAATTCAATATACGAATCAATGGCTTCCTTTTTTCCAGCAAGAAAAAAATTAATCCCATTTTTGCTTAGTAAAATAGTCCCCTTAAGATTGAGTTTTTCACAAATAAATCTGAATGGCTGCCTTAGTTCATCTCTGTCATCTAAATCAACAAATCGATACCCTGCAATATTCAGAATTTCTCTATTTTCCATTGCAAACCCTCAGTATCATTTTACCAATGATAAATCCTTACTTTTCGAAGAAATTTCTTCAGATAAATTTTCTAAGAATTCATTCAGGGGTACATCTTTGCATTGTTCGCCACTTCTTGGTTCCCCTTTTCGATCTATTCTAATTGAAACAGTTCTTTGTTTTTGTTCATCTTCTCCAAGAATTAACATATATGCGGGGCGCATTTTTCTATGCATACGGATTTTTTTCCCAATAGTTGCGTCTGAATCATCCACAGATACTCTAACTCCAATGTCTGCTAAAGATTTCTCAACTTCTCTTGCGTATTTTTTTTGTTTTTCTGAGATAGTAATTATCTGGATTTGCTTTGGAGACAGCCAAGTCGGAAAGTTCCCCGCCCAATGTTCTGTTAAAAATGCGACAAATCTCTCATGAGTTGATAGTGGTGCCCTATGAATTACAAAAACTTCACCATTTTCTTCTCCTTTTTCATCTTTATATGTTAATTGAAACCGCTCTTTGGCCGCAAAATCAAGTTGTATTGTTGACATTGATTCTTCTCTTCCTAACGCAGTTGTAAATTGAATATCAATTTTAGGTCCGTAGAATGCGGCTTCACCAATAGCTTCAACATAGGGTACTTCCAATTCATTCAAAATTTTTCTTAGATGGTCTTGCGTTGAATTCCAGTTTTCGGGTTGCTCGATGTATTTGTCAGTATTTTCAGGGTCCCAAAGAGATAACCGGAAGTGGTAATTCTCGAAACCAAATGATGAATAGTAGTCTTGAACCATTTTGATATTACTTGCAACTTCTTGTCCAACTTGGTCAAGAGTACAGTAGATGTGCGCGTCATTCATCGATAGCATCCTAACTCTCAGTAGGCCGGCTAAAGTCCCTGACATTTCATTTCTGTAAACTGTTCCATATTCTGCAATTCTCAATGGAAGTTCTCTATATGATCTCTTTTTGTTACTAAACACTAAATGATGCATTGGACAATTCATAGCTTTCAGATAATATGTTCCATCATCCATTTCCATAGGCGGATACATGCCTTCCGCATAATGTGGGAGGTGTCCACTGCACTCGAATAATTCTTTCTTCGCTAGAACTGGAGTTGTAACTCTATCATAACCATATTTATCCTCAGTCTGTAAAGCATATTTTTCTATTTCTGATTTTAGAATTTCGCCATTTGGCAGCCAAACAGGCAATCCTTTCCCAATCATTTCATCAATCATGTAAAGTTCCATTTCTTTTCCAATCTTTTTATGATCTCTTTTACCCGCTTCCTCAATTTGTCTTTGTCTTTCTTTCAATCCTTCTTTACTAGCATAACACATGCCATAAATACGAGTCAGAGGTTCTCTATTCCTATCCGCGCGCCAGTAAGCTTGGCTTGTACTTGTTAATTTGAACCATCTAAGGTGAGATGTAGATGGTACATGGGGCCCTCTGCAAAGGTCCACAAAATCACCCTGTCTGTAAGCGGTTGAACCAACTTCATTTCCAACTTTTTCATCCATAATTTCTATCTTAAATTTATTTTCTTTGAACAATTCTCTTAGTTCATTATTATCATACTCTTCTCTCTGAATAGTAATATTTTCTCTTACAAGTTGATTCATTCTTTTCTCTATATTTTTAAGATCATTGTCCCCGATTGGATTCATATGAAAGTCATAGTAGAATCCATGTTCAATTGGTGGGCCTATCGTAGGTTTAGCTTCAGGAAACATCTCAACAACAGCCTGTGCAAGTAAATGTGCACAAGAATGCCTGAGAATATACAATCCTTCTTCTGAATCGCCCAAAATAGGTTCAATTTTACAATTCTTATTAACGATAAATGACATATCTCGTTGTTTACCATCAATATTTGCAGCGACTGCCCCGCTTCTTTTCCCATATACATTCAACAAGATGTCTCCGACAGTAATTCCGGAGACATATTCATGAGTTTCTTCATTATTGATTTGTACTTCAATCATCGACATACACTGGTCTCCGTAATTACTCCTGACACAACGATGATATGAATACCTTGCTGATTAATTTACAAATCAAAATGTTATTTCAGTGTAAATTGTGTTCCCGCTAAACTGTTTACCATTTTCTTTATATCATTAAGAGAACCAATTACTGCTCTCTGCCCTGTTCGTTCAACAAACGTGCAAGCAGCCTCAACTTTCGGTCCCATTGAACCACTATCAAATGTATACTGGCCTATTTTTTCAGGCGTGGTTTTTGAAATAATTTCTTGTGAATCACCACCCCAATCAATGTATACTCCGTCAGTATCGGTAGCCATGATTAGTAAATCAGCATCCAATTCAAAAGCTAGTAAAGAACTTGCTTTATCTTTATCAATTACTACCTCAACACCTTCTAATTTACCTTTTTCAACATAAGATGTGGGGATGCCTCCTCCGCCAGCACATATTACTACAGTTCCCTTTTCTAATAACCAATGTATGGGTCTCAACTCAAAAATTCTATGAGGTTCAGGTGAAGGAACAACTCTTCTCCAATATTCACCATCTTGCTTAATATCCCAGCCTTTATTTTCTGCTAATTGTTTAGCATCTTTCTCAGAATATACAGGCCCAATAGGTTTTGTAGGATTTGAAAAGGCTGGGTCTTCCGGATCTATTTCCACCATTGTTAGAATAGAGGCTATAGGTTTTTCAATTGGTAATAAATTCCCCAATTCTTGCTCAATCATATAGCCAATCATACCTTGGGTTTGTGCTCCTAAAATATCAAGCGGATACTCTTCAACTTCTTTGTAAGCGGCGGACTGTAATGAGAGTAGTCCTACTTGGGGGCCATTTCCATGACTAATTACTACTTCATGTTCCTCAATAATTGGTGCTAAAGCTCTTGCTGCAATTCTTATATTTTCTCTTTGATTATCTGCTGTCATCTCTTCTCCTCTACGAAGAAGAGCATTCCCGCCAAGTGCAATCACGATGCGCATTATAGTGAACCCATAGACTGTATTGATATTAACACACGCCCTTTGCGGGTAATATGGTGCGTATCGGCTTACTTGTTAATCCAGATGCAGGTTTAGGTGGCAGATTAGGGCTCAAAGGCTCCGATGGTCAAGCAAAATATGCGCGTTCAATGGGTGCAAAAGATAGGGCGGGTCCTAGGGTAAGAGATGCATTAAACTATTTTAGTAAAATTTATGATGATAAACAAGAGGTTGAATGGTTCACAAGTAAAGGTAGAATGGGTAGCGAATGGATACCCGATGGAATATCAATAGGTAATTTTAATTTAATTCACGAATCTTCAGGAATTACAAATCCATCAGATACATTCGAGTTGGTATCTCTATTAATCGAATCTAATGTAGATTTGATACTATATGCCGGAGGTGATGGAACGACGAGAGATATAGTATCTACTTTAGATTCTCACAATAAATCAATCTTACCTGTTATTGGTATTCCATGTGGCGTAAAGATGCATTCTGGATGTTTTGCTTCATCTCCTAAAGCAGGGGCCGAAGTACTTTCATCATGGATGAATGGAGAATTATTACTATCTAGCACAGAAGTTCTTGATTTAGATGAAGACAAGTATCGTAATGGCGAATGGGTAGTTAGATTGTATGCTGAGGCTAAAACACCGGCATCCCCGAGGTGGATGCAAGGTGCAAAAATGCGAGTGGAGGCGACTGGTGAAGAAGAGATTATAGAAGGACTTGCTGACCATATTCAAGAGTTATTAATAGACGATCAGAGACTCATTATTTGGGGCTCAGGTGGGACATTAAGAACAATTTCTAATATGATAGGATTTGAAGGTACAGTGTTGGGAATCGATGCTACATTGGGGGATAAGCAGATAGGAACCGATCTTAACGAAGAGCAGCTAATTGAAATTCTTTCTTCACATAAAGGTCAAGTGACTTTGCTTCTATCTCCTATGGGGGGCCAAGGTTTCCTTATTGGCAGAGGTAACCTACAACTATCCCCCAGCGTTCTAAGAAAAATATCGATTGATGAAATTTTAGGTGTAGTCACTCCTGCCAAATTAATTTCTGTTCGTCGTTTGCGAATAGAAACTGGGGACAAAAAATTAGATGAGAAATTTTCTGATAAGAAATATATGAAAGTACTACAAGGTTACAGAACTACTAGAGTTTTACCGATAATAGTCGATTGATTCAAATTTTTTCGCCTATTGAGGCTTTCAAGAGCCCCAAAAAAGGAGGGCTAGGCCTTCCAGGCCTAGATTTAAATTCTGGATGATATTGTGTTCCAACGTAATATGGATGGTCTTCTAATTCCATAATTTCACATCTCTGGCCAGTTTCATCTTTACCTACATAGATTAATCCCGCCTTTTCAATTTTTGAAATTAATTCTGGATTCACTTCGTATCTATGTCTATGCCTTTCGTCGACATAAGATTGATTTCCATAAAGTCTTTTTATTTTACAGTCCTCTACTAAAAATGGCGTTGGTTTTGTACCCAATCTCATTGTGCCGCCCATATGTGTCTTTGATATCTCTGGCATAAATACTACCGCTGGCTGGGGGGTATTCTCGTCAAATTCTGTAGAGTTTGCATTTTTCATACCTAGTACATTTCTACAGAACTCAATTGTGGCTATTTGTAATCCTAAACATACTCCTAAGTAAGGTATTTTATTCACTCTAGCATATTCTGCAGCCTTTATTTTCCCTTCTATTCCTCTAATTCCAAAGCCTCCTGGGACTAGTATTCCATCAGATATTTTTAGATTATCCCATGCTTCTTTGTATTTCTCAGGATTTTCTTGCTTTATTTTTTCATCTAAATTTTCTGCCTCAATCCAATTAATTTGAAGCTTATGATTTACTTCAAATGATGAATGTTGTAGTGCTTTGATGACGCTAAGATAAGAATCAGAAAGTCCAGTATATTTCCCGACCATTGCGATTTGTACAACTTCGTTGAGATTATCCACAGTTTCAGCCATTTTTATCCAATCATCTAGTAGAGGTCTTGAGTCTGGTAAATCAAAACTTATTTGCTTTGAAAGTACATTACTAACTCCTTGCTCATCTAATAAAATTGGGATGCGATATATGTTTGATACATCATGAGCCGAAACAACTGCACCAGGAGAAACGTGACAAAAAGCCGCTAACTTTTCTCTAGTTTCGTCATCTAATGGATTTTCGGATCTACAAACTAGAATATCGGGAATAATTCCAAGTCCTCTTAGCTCTTTTACAGTATGTTGAGTAGGCTTAGTTTTCTGTTCTCCTACTGGACCCATCACTGGGACTAAACTTACATGCACAAAGCAGATATTGCTTTCTCCAACTCTAAATTGAAATTGTCTTAATGCCTCTATGAATGGTGCACTTTCAATATCTCCGACAGTTCCTCCTAATTCAATAACGCAAGCGTCAGGAATATTGTTTGTCCCATCACTTGGCGTGTTTGATACTCTTTCAATCCATTCTTGAATTTCATTTGTTATGTGTGGAATTACTTGCACTGTTTTTCCTAAATAGTCTCCCTTTCTTTCTCTCTCAATTACAGATTTGTAGACTTTTCCAGTGGTGATATTATGATCTTTAGTGAGAGAGATGTCCAGGAACCTTTCATAGTTTCCTAAATCCAAGTCAACTTCGCCGCCATCATCTAAAACATACACTTCACCATGTTCGAATGGTGACATAGTCCCTGCATCGCAATTAAGATACGGGTCAATCTTTACAGAAGTGACGCTCAGTCCTGCGGATTTTAGCAATACTCCGATACTGCTCGCGGTTATCCCTTTACCAAGTCCTGATAGGACGCCTCCCGTGACAACAACATACTTCATTCAATCAACGGGGTTTGAAGCCAACATACCTTGCCTATCAACATTCCTTAGACTTACTCCAAAAACTATCTTTGCTAAGTCTAAGTATCTCCATCACTCCGGTCGACTATGGTTGTACATGAGGGCGGCCGAATATTAGTTACAGGAGCCCTTGGTCAAATTGGTACTGACTTAGTACAATCATTAAGGGATATTTATGGTTCTGACCATGTTATCGCCAGTGATATTAGAGAAAAAAAAGGCCATCCGTGCATTCAAAACGGGCCATATACCAACCTAGATGTTTTAGATAAAGATGGAATTTTCCAACTAATAATCGAAAAGGAAATTAAAATCATCTATCATTTGGCTGCCATACTTTCCGCTAAAGGAGAAGAGAATCCAGATTTATGCGAATTAATTAATGTAGAAGGAACGAGAAATATTTTGGAGGCAGCGAGAGAATTCGATTTACGTATTTTCGCTCCCTCTTCTATTGCTGTATTCGGTCCCGATGCACCTAAAAATGCACCTCAAATAACTCCATTAAATCCTACAACTAAATATGGAATGACTAAAGTCGACTGTGAAATATTAGGGATGATATATCATGAGAAATATGGAGTTGATATTAGAGGGATTAGATATCCTGGACTAATATCTTGGAAGTCACCCGTTAGTGGTGGAACTACTGATTATGCCGTTGATATTTTTCATGCTGCACTTTCAGAAGAATCCACGTATGATTGTTTTCTCAGTGCCCAAACACGTCTTCCGATGATGTATATGGATGATGCAATAAGGGCTACAATATCATTGATGGACGAACCTATTGATTCTCTTAGTTCAGCACGTTGTGGTTACAATATTTCTGGAGTTTCATTCACCCCTGAGGAATTAGTATCTGAAATTAATAAGAAATTACCAAACTTTGTTTGTAGATATAAACCAGATATACGCCAAAATTATGCTGATTCCTGGCCCGATTCTATAGATGATCAGATATCAAGAAATGATTGGAACTGGAAATCAAGATTTAATCTAGAATCTATAGTTAATGAGATGCTTACCAACTTAAAATAATTTCAATTGTCTTCAATTTGGTTACTCCAATCTGGAGTTTCGGGCCCCTTCTTTGCCCATAGTACATCGTCAATCCTTAAGATGCTAATTGCGGCTTCTGTAGCTCCTGAAATGGCATGCTTTGCAACAAATATTGGATCAAATATCTCTTCTTCAAACATATCCATAATTTCTCCCGAGTTTCCATTGAGGCCAATCCAAGGTCCACTATCTTCCTTTTTTGCTTGGGCGGCTGAGAGAGACAAAACAATATCTATCGGGTCATAGCCTGCATTTTCTGCTAAAGTACGAGGGACTATCTCAAGGGCAGCAGCATATCCTTCAATGGCCATCTGTTCTCTACCCGATTGTGTCGTTGCGTATTCTCTAAGTTGTCTAGCCAAGTGGATATGTGTTGCTCCTCCACCTGGTAGAATATTGCTTTCTTTGGTTAATCTATGGCTAACTCCCAAAGCGTCGTCAAAAGCTCTACTTACTTCATCTCTAATTTCGGGAGTAGAACCTCTAATGACTGCAGTCATCGCACCACCAAATTCTCCCTCTATCCTTGTATAATTTATTCCGCCAATATTTTCTTCGGAACGTGATGAATATTCTCCAATATCATCTTTCGTAATTTTTCTAATATCTCTAACCATATTTGTTTTTGTTAATCTTGATAATCTTTCAAGGTCGTCCCTTTCGAATCTTCTGTAGGCTGTAATTCCAGCTTCTGAGAGTATTGGAATTGCTTCATCTGCTATCCCATCTCTAACTATTAGTAAATCTACATTTAAATTTTCAAGACAATTGACCATTTCTTTAAGATATTTCTCGTTACGAGTTTGAAAGTCCTTTAGTGCCCCTAATTCATTAATTTCAATCTGGGCATCCAAACTTAATTTTCTTTCTTCAATTCCTCCATCAATTATTGCAACCTTACCTCCTTTGGAAAAGGTTGAAGTGTTTCCAATAAGTTTTGTTTTTGCTAGGATTAATGCAGGTAGTAATTCACTATCTAATGCCCTTCCACCTGAAATTTGTATCCTTTTTATCCGTAATCGTTCTAAGTCTTTACCGCCTTCTTCATCAACTAGTGCTTCTGCTGCAATTAAGGAAATTTCAGTTAGATGTTCAGCTAATAAAGAATCTATTTTTCCTTGTAATGAGGTCTTAATTACAGATGCTTTCAAGTTTCTATTATTTGCCTCACGTGAAATTTTCTTGATTTCCTCTAATGCTTTTTTGTTAGAAATTCTGTATCCATTAATGATTATAGAAGGATGAATGCCTGACCTAACTAGTTCCAAGGCATTTTGTAGCATTTCAGCCATCAAAATTACTGTCGTAGTTGTTCCGTCCCTAGCTGAACGATCTTGTGAACTCGAGGATGCAATTAGTAAATTTGCAGTCGGATGTTCTACTCTAGCAGTTTCTAAAACGGTAACTCCATCGTTAGTGACACTTGCATTGCCTTCTTGATCTACGAGCATTTTATCCAACCCCCTAGGCCCCAATGTTGACCTAACGGCATTCGATAAAGAAACAGCGGCGGCGACATTACGAACTAAAGCGGTCCTACCATGGATACGGTCAGTATCCTCCAAGGCAACTTCATGTTCAGCATCTGACATACACCCTCGCGACTAACTTAACAGATTTGAAACCGCTGCTGTGGCTCTAACATTTCCGATTGATTCTTTCTGAATTAAGAATTCAAATCGAGAGGTTGATAAAGGGTAGTGCCTCCCCACTATACAACCTCAAGTTAAGTAGTGGCAATTATGGATGAAAATAGTAGAGATGATTGGGAAGAGCAAATGCTCAAAGAAATGGCGAAAATGTTCTCTGACATGGGTATGCCAATGGATATTGAGATACTTAGAAATATGCTTTCCCAGGTCCGCGATCAATTCCAGAAAATGGGAATAGATCCAGAAAAACTATCAAATCAGGACATGAAAATTGATATCAATGGAGATTCAGACGAATTTAGAAAAACTATGGAATCGATGTTGAATGGCTCGAATGGTTTTTCCGACTTATTCAGAAATATGGGAGTTAACGTACAAGTAAATAACCCTACACCAATAGTTGATGCGGAGTTAAATCAAAAAGAAGATGAAGAACAAGAACTTCAAGTTGATATTTATTCTCATGAAGACAGAATTTATGCAACCGTAGATCTTTCCCACGAATTAGATATTATTGAGTCTGAATTGGAGATTAATTTAATTGATTCAGGAAAATCTTTCCAGTTGATGAAAACGACTCAATTAAGGCCTTTTAAGAAGTTTGATTTACCAAATTCTGTAAGTCAGATTGTTGATTGGAGCCTAAATAATGGCATACTAGATGTTACATTCGATATTAAAAATAATAATTGAAATTGGAAGTGAATAAAATGAGTGGACCTGTAATTGGAATAGATCTTGGAACGACAAATAGCTGTGTGGCAACTCTTGAGGGTGGACAAGCAGTGGTAATAGCTAATTCAGAAGGTTCTCGAACGACTCCTTCTGTTGTTGCTTTTAGTAAGGATGGCGAAAGGCTGGTAGGTGTCACTGCAAAAAGACAGGCTGTGACAAATTCACAACGAACAATCCTTTCAGTGAAAAGAGAAATGGGTACTGATTGGGTTCAGAACATTGATGATAATGAATACACACCTCAAGAAGTATCGGCCTTTATTTTACAGAAGTTAAAGGCTGATGCAGAATCGTATTTAGGACGTGAAGTTACTCAGGCAGTGATAACCTGTCCTGCTTATTTCACTGATGCCCAAAGAAAAGCCACACAAGATGCTGGTAGAATTGCTGGATTAGAAGTACTTAGAATAATCAATGAGCCTACTGCTGCAGCTCTAGCCTATGGGGTAGATAAGGACGAAGATCAGACTATCCTGGTGTACGATTTAGGTGGAGGTACATTCGATGTATCAGTTTTAGAAATCTATCAGGTTGATGGCCAACCACAAATAGAAGTTAAGGCTACAAGTGGAGATAACAGACTTGGCGGTGACGATTTTGACCATGTAATAGTTGAATGGATTACAAGTGAATACCTGAAATCTTCCGGAATCGATTTGACAAAAGACATGCAAGCAATGAGTCGTCTACGAGAAGCTGCAGAAAAGGCTAAAATTGAATTATCAGGTACTTCCATGTCTCAGATAAACTTACCATTTATCACTATGAAAGATGGTCAACCCGAACATCTAGACCTTTCACTTTCTAGAGCTAAGTTCGAAGATTTAATTTCAGACTTAGTTGAGCGCACAATGTCTCCAACAAGAAGAGCGATGAAGGATGCTGGAATTGGCAAAGGCGATGTAGACAAGGTAATTCTTGTTGGTGGTTCTACTCGAGTTCCTGCTGTTCAAGAAGCAATCGAATCAGAAGTTGGTAAATCTCCATTCAAAGGTATTAATCCTGATGAAGCAGTTGCATTAGGTGCGGCACTACAAGCAGGAATTATTGTTGGTGACGAAGGAGTTACTGATGTCCTCCTTCTAGATGTAACTCCTCTAACTTTAGGGATAGAAACATTGGGTGGAATTATGACTACAATGATTGAAAGAAATACAACAATCCCGTCTAGGCGTTCAGAGACTTTCTCTACTGCAGCGGATAGCCAGCCAGCAGTAGAAGTTCACGTATTACAAGGAGAAAGAGAGTTTGCAAAAGATAACATAACTCTTGGCAGATTCCACTTAATGGGTATACCACCAGCGCCTCGAGGAGTCCCTCAGATAGAGGTAACTTTCGATATTGATGCTAATGGTATCGTAAATGTTTCAGCTAAAGATCTTGGTACAGGTACTGAACAATCAATAAAAATAGAGAGTCAGACTTCATTATCGGAAGAAGAAATTAAGCAAAAAATAAGTGATGCAGAAGAATTTGCTGAAGAAGATAAGCGTAAGAAAGTTAGAGTGGAACTAAGAAATACTGCAGATAGTATAGTTTATCAAACTCGAAGAACAATTGATGAGACAAAAGAGAAATTGTCGGAAGAAGTTGTCAATCCAGTGCTAGAAAAATTGAAAGAATTGGAGTCTTTAATATTCAATGATGAAAAACCGGTTTCAGATGAAGATCTTGATGAAACGAGTATTCAATCAAGAATACAAGAGTTAGAAGAATTAATGCACAGTTTGTCATCTAAATTATATGAAGCAGCATCTGCAGAAGTATCTGAAGAAGAAAACGAATCAGATGAAGATGGAGATGTAGTAGAAGCGGATTTTGAAGTATTGGATTCCGATGATGAAGATACCGACGAGTGATTAAATGGATGAAGAGTATACACTTAAGAAGGTTAAATTTGGTGCTAAACCCTTTTTCAGACCTCGTAATGATCGGATAATTCTAGGTGTATGTTCCGGCCTTGCAAGAAAATTAAGGATAACTTCTACAGCATCTAGAGTAATATTCTCTTTACTTACATTACTAACTGGTGGAACTTTAGCATTTGTCTACATAGCTATATTTTTAATATCGCCTCAGGAATAATCTTCTCACTCCTTAGTGATCAATAGATGTAGAGTACGGACTAGGATTCCTGTGGCCCCATGACCAACTGTAGAATTTGATTCTCCACCCCAAATTCCTGCAGTTCCTGCGATATCTAAATGTGCCCATGGAATCTGATTTTTCTCTCCATTATTGTCTTTTCTTTCTTGTACGAACTGTTTTAGAAATCCTGCCGCTTGAATAGCTCCTCCCCATCTTCCTTTTCCTTGATTTCTTACATCGGCAATTTTTGAAGAAGTCATTTGTTTTTCAAATGCAGGTAATAGCGGCATAGGCCAGCAAATTTCATCTACTTCATCTCCGACCATCTTTATTCTTTCAGATAACAAATCATTATTTGCAAACAATCCCGTTGCTTCATGACCCAGAGCAACTACAATGGAACCAGTTAGTGTGGCCAAATCAATGATGTAAGAAGGATTCAATTCACTTGCCTTCCATAGGCCATCTGCCAGTACATTCCGCCCTTCTGCATCTGTGTTTAGAACTTCGATTGTTTTTCCAGAATATGTTTCTATCACATCTCCGGGTCTATATGCTTCAGCACTAGGCATATTTTCAGCCATACATGTTATACCATTAACTCGACCTTGATAACCTGTAGCATAAAGAGCTTGAAAAAGTCCAAAAACTGTAGCAGAACCATGCATATCTAATTTCATTTCATCCATGCCAGCACTTCCTTTGATTGAAATTCCTCCCGAATCGAAAGTAATACCTTTACCTACTATACAAGGGACTTGCTTCTCAGTATCTAAATTTGGATTCAGACGAAAGAATACCATACATGGTTTGTGTATACTTCCCTTCCCAACCTCGATAAGTCCATGCATTCCTTCTTCTTTGAGTCTAGAGAAATCCCAAACTTCAACTTCAACATTCTTCTTACCTTTGGCCCAATCCTTCGCTCTCCTTCCAAATTCTTCTGGATAAAGTCGATTCGCTGGTTCGTTCCCTAAATCTCTAGCGAGATGCACACCCGTAGCTATTGCAGAAAGTCTCTCGATTTCTAAATCTAGATTTTCTCTATTTCTTTTTGTAGTTTGGCAAACCATTGACCATTCTTTATCTTGCTTCTCATCGACAATTTTTTCTTGATATTTATCAAATTTATAATTCCTTAGGATAATTCCTTCAGCAAAAGATGCCATATTTCCAGTATTCCATCCAGTAGTAAACCTAACAACAATTTTTTTCCCTAAATTATCAGGTAGATTACTGAAACATTTCGCACCAATATCTCTTGATTTCTTAGTATTTAGTTTATGACTCCCTCCCATTCCTAAGAGTATTATTTGACATTCTTTTGTCCATATTGACATTATTTCCCCTTCTTTCCCCTCAAAACTATCGCTAGAAATAGCAGATTTCACCGTAATACTTGCACTTCTGCTCAAACCTGTTGTTGTATTATTAGGTGCCTTTAAGGTATTTTGAAAAAGTGGTATTATCATTATATTTCCTGTCTCTATGAAATCACTCACTGTCGTAATCATGACTTTGTGATTACATCCAATTATACAAAGAATTGTTTCCTAAAGTTTCAATTCTAGTTGGGTTTGACGATTAATTAAAATGTTTTTTTTGATTAAATAAGAGTTTACCATTTAATCTCTTTTTTGACTGATAATATGGCCAACAACAATTTTCGTAGTTATTAATGCCGCAGAAAATTCTGTCAAATTTGTATTTGGAGATGTAGAAATTTCATTTATATCTGCACCGATTACTTTTGCGTTACTAGCACTAAATAATTCCATTATTATCTCATTTGCTCCCCAAAAAGACAACCCTCCCGGCACTGGCGTTCCGGTTGCAGGAACTAGAAAACCATCTAATCCATCTATATCAAAACTGAGCCATACCGGACCGGACAAATTCTTAATTTGATTTATCAATTCGTTCCAATTTGATTTTTCGGAATCCATTCGAATTAAATCTCTCGCAAACCAGGTTTTCACTCTTTCATCACTATCAATTATTTTTTTTTCTTCCGAACAGTAAGTCCTTATTCCTACTTGAATTATTTCACCTACTCCTTCATCCAAAGCTCTTCTAATCACAGTTCCATGAGAATATTTTTCTCCATTTAATTCATTTCTTAAATCAGCATGAGCATCTATTTGTAAGATTGTTAATTGTTCAAGTTTCCCCTCAATTTCTGGATGTTTTCTCAAAGACCTGATTATTGGTAACAACATCCCATGTTCTCCTCCTAAAAATATAGGAAATTGCTCGCCATTAACCCATTTCAAGGAAAATTTTTCAATACTTTCTAGAGCTTCTGCAAGACTATTAACTTCATTATTCCAAGGCTCTGAGGTAAAAATTTTGTAGCCACAAGGTAAGTCTTGATCTAATAATTCATCAAATAATTCTACCTGTAAACTTGCATCAATACATGCTTTCGGTCCAAATTCAGTTCCTTCTCTGTAACTTGTTGTCATTTCGTAAGGAATTGGTAATATTACGATATCATGAGGGCCATTTTCATCCTCTTCTAATCCTAGGAAAGTCATCTTGCTTGGCTCTTCCATGATGATTACGACTAGTGTCTCTCGATTAATGGCTTCGGGATTGAAATTAAATTTGAAATCAGTATAAAGTATGGTTGATAAGTCACACCCATCCATGAGGTGAATATTGGAGTCGGATATATGGGTTTGACAATTGCACAATTAACTCAAGCCATTCGTCGTAAAGTTGACGAAGATATGGAAACTGTTGTTGCAGAGGGTATTGCAGAACATGCACTCGGTTTCTTTGGTTTTTCAAATCGAATAATAGATAATGCATTAGAGCCTAATGATCGTAATCTTTTTTATCAATTACAAGACTATGATTTGTTGACTACTGAATCTGAAGAGACCACCTTATGGGACGGGAGAGAATGGAGAATACATTATTGGAAATTTAAATCTACAGCGGAGGCATTTGCACTTGCTGCAATGGAGATGCGAGCTAAAAAAGTCGTAGATGAAGATCCTTATGCTGGAATATATGATGATATGCCAGCAAACCTTTGGAAAGAGAGATCAGGTGAGGAAGATGATTGGGAAGAACCATTATTCTAAACTCTTGATTAGATTTTTTGTAATAACCATTTACCACAAAGTTTGAAATGCGATTTCCTCTAGAGTTTATCATGTACAGAGTACAGAAATCTTTCATGATTTTTTTAATTTTATTTTTTAGTAGTTTTACATCATTAGTTTCAGCAGAAGAAAATGAATCTATTGAATGCGAGATTCTTACAGATTGGGGAGTAACATATATTGAAAATGTTGACACTGATGGTAATTTTTCAACATATGATTCTGTGATAACACATCGATATGTAGTAACCTTCTATCCTTCTTTTGGAAATGGATCCACTCCTCATCTAGTTGAAACATCGATAAACCATCTACGTGATAATCAAACAATCGGTGATGAATTTAATTCCAATATAGTTGTGGCAGGTGGAGAAATTGATATTATTCTACCAGAAGAACCTATCTTCAAAGATGAAATTGAAATTTCAGTTGAGACTTTAGAAGCATCTTGCAATAGATTTATCAGAGTAACAAATTGGAATCAGCCAATAGCAGATCATGAAATAACTAGTAATAGAACATGGCAAAACAATGTATTGGGTACATCAGAAACCAGTTCTAACTTATTCTTTGAGGGAAGAGGGTGGCAGCAAAGAATAGGCCCAAACCTCGTATCAAATGAATTAGGATTTGGAAGTTTTGAACTTTCCAATTTTGAAAATATGGATATCGAATTAGATTTAGATAAGGTTTGGCTTAATCAGACATATTACGATGAAGAATTAGTTGGGCAGGAGTTTGAAATGAGTGGTAATGGAAAATTATCTACTTTTCAGGACGGATTGGATATATCAGTCAATGTAACGGAAGCAATGTACAATCGCACATTATCACAAGATAGCTATACTGAACATTTGCTAATTGATGGATATGGCATATTACAATTGTTAGAAAATTCTGACAATGATTCCATGTTCATAACAGGTGATATTTCATCATTCTTTTTTGAATCATTTGATTCAGATGGCATTCGCGAATACCATAATATAAATTTAGAAGCCGATGCTACAAGTTTTATTGATTTTGCAGATGGAAACATTGATCTTGAGTTAGAAGAGTTCAGATATAAAGATTTGTGGATAAATGGAGTTCAAGAAGAGCACCTTTTGAAGTATATCGGTAATGCAGAATTTAACGCCCTTATTTCTGAAGAGGCACCATATATCTATACTAACGGGACCGTCGAAAAATTACATTTCGAAGATAGAAATGGATTTATTCTTCATGACACATTAAGAGTAGATGGGACATATGATGGAGATGTGTCCGGTTCATTTGGAATAATTCGATTTATCGATGATAAAGTTATTCAGAAGAATTATACTGGTAATGACTTTGAGGTTAATAAAATTAGAAATGAAAATTGGCTGAATGTATCTTCAGTTTTCATGATTGTAGATGAAGAAATAAATGCTGAGCATAATCTGACGTATGAATATATAGTACCTCAATCTTACTGGGAAAACCCTGTGATTAGATATGAATATATTGAAGATAATGGTTCGAAATCAGATTATTTCCCCGAACAATCCCCAATACAAGTAGAACCTGAAAGGCCAGTTGCCAGTTCATTTGAATCATCACCTATTACGAAAGAAACAGGCGTGATTCCCGAGATTCTGATTTCAGGAGATGAAGTAATCTTATCTAGAAATTTAGAACTTGTTTTATCTATTGTAGTTCAAGAAACTAGGGAAGTAAATATTGATGGGCATAATGTTGATGTAATTGACTGGATAGGGGATTACGGAGAAAATACAGAAGCATCTGGTAGTGTAATTAATGAAGGCTTATTGGCAGGATTATTCCATCAAGTTAATCGTTCAATAAATTTACCTCTATTGGATAGCCAAGTTAACTTTCATGAGACTCAAGTTTTAGATAAAATTCGTTCACCTTCAATAATTGTTGCTGAAGAAAATACTCCTCCGTCAATAGAAAAAATTCAGTTTAGAGAAGGATTTTTATATGCCGAAGGTGGTCAATCTCATCTTGAAATATTTGTTGAAGATGTAGATAATGATATCATCTCCGTATCTGTTGACATGTCAGAATTCGGATTGGGTAAGGTTGAATTATCGGATAGAGGATTATTTGGAGACAACGTTATTCATGATGATGTTTGGACTTCACTAATTACTGCAAATGGTCTTGATTTTGGCAATAAAACTGTTGAAATAGAAATTATTGATTATTGGGAAAATGTGTTATTTTCTTCAGAAATTAATATCCTTAATCCTGCTCCAGTAATGTCATCGGTTAGTTTTGTACCTAATGTCGTGAAAAGAGGAGATATGGTGGATGTGTCAATTTCAGCAAATGATGGCCACGGAGTAAACTCTGTTTCAATAGAATTAACCAGTGCTGGTGGAGAATCAGTATCTCTTTCATTGATAGACTCAAACTGGGTAGGTCAATTCCAGGTTCCATCGAGTATCGCTCCCGGCGAAAGGTTGGTTCCTATTAGATTAACAGATGGAAATGATTCTTCTAGATTGATAACTAATTCCTTTGTAAATGGGGAGGAAATAAGCTCTATTTTGATTATAGAGAATGAGGCTCCTGCTTTTGTTAATTATTCAATTGTTAGAGGAAATGATGTTACTGATACTGTATCAGTACCTCAATCCGGTGATCCAATTTCTCAAGTACTGGAAATTGTAATGATTGATCCCGATGGTTTATCTTCTGTTCAAGTAAAAATGGGTAGATTAGCACCCATAGGTGAGTCAAATAACTGGATTTTAATGAAAGATGATGGACTTGGTGTTGATAAAAACGCCAATGATGGAGTATATTCTTTAGAGATTCTTGCTCGTTCAAGTTTGCCTAACGGCGAGATAGAAATTTTTGTGAGAGGGACTGATATCTTCCTTTCTACAACAGATTCGGCTGATCAAAGTTTAATAATTAAACTTGATAAAACTGATGAATCTATTTCAGATAACTGGATACTAGACAATAGACCAGCATTGATTATAATTGGTTTACTAATTGTATTATGCTTATCATTTGCTGGTATTTTAATGGTATTACGTAATTCCGATTTCGATTAGTCATGGTACGAGTGCCGGGATTTGAACCCGGGTTCAGGCGTTGGCAACGCCCGGTGATAACCACTACACTACACTCGTGTGAACTTTGGGAAACCCGAGTCACTTTTCTAAGCGTCGGTC
>DAJO01000045.1 GCA_002498985.1 Euryarchaeota archaeon UBA257 | reverse complement strand
CTTCAACATCAAGCCAAATTACGGCGCATTCTTTATCACCTAACACACTGCTAACAGAAGGTACTGTTCGACCTTCATCTGAATGTACTAACTCCTTTACATAAGTACCAGCCTCACAACGAACAAAGAACTGAACTTCATCACCTTCTACCATAATATCTGAAAGTTGGATTACCTTTCTGTTACGAGTTTTTGCAGCTCTACGATGAGAAACTCGTTGTGGCGTCTCTTGGGCCAGAGTAACTCCTGAAAGCGTTGATATAGCCTCTATTACAGTTTCTTCATCAGGAATATTTTCTACTTTGAACCGTATTGTGTATGATTTCTCAGAACGACTTTCTTTCACTTTTACAACTTCTGAACGACTAGACCATCTAAGACTGTTAATCTCAACTTTTTCTTTGGCATTTTGATTCACAACATTTTGTATTTCTTCTAAATTGACTATTCTAGTTCCAGGTTTTTTAATCTCAATAACAAATGGACGGCCCTGCCCTAGACATCTAACATCGATATCTTCTCTACCCATTCCATGGAACGACGTATCTTCGGCGGCTAATGCTAAACGGATAGGCTCTCCGATCAAATCTTGAACTGATTCAAGGTATTGTAACCCGGTATTATTACATGATTCACAACCGCCTGAACGTCCTCTACATGCCCTACATGGCCATCTAGTCTGAGGTAGCGCACGAATGAGTTTACGGTACCTCCCATACATGAATACAGGCCTTATATCAACATCAACTTTGAGAGTTAAACCGTCGACTAAAATCATTAAATCAGGCCTTTCCTTAACAAAACTAATGCCCTCTACCTTCAAAGATAATTTTTCTTGAATTGCCCGAACGAAAGATGGCTTCAATGGAGCAGAACCGGGAGACCCATGCCTTGACCTTATCTTGTCTTCATCATCTACTAGGTCTTTAGGTAGGTGTATTCCAAGTTGAATTGTAGAATGTTCTACTTCTCCTGTCTGCTCCATTATTCTAATAACAATATTATCGATATCATCAAATAAATTTTCACACATCGGGCATAATTTATTTTTTATTGAAGACTCTAATTCGGAATTATTTTGATACGCCTCTTTACGTATTTCTTTGCCTCCTTCTTCTCCTTTAGAAGAAGTACGCCGACCTGCCAATCTCTGGACGCAAAAATTACAGCATCCAATGCGAATAATGTGCTCAATTCCGAGGGGAGCTGGGCAAGGCGGTGCATCCCAATTTATAGTCGAGCCTTGAAATTCAAAATCATCTCCATCGAACCATTCCTCCTCTCTTTTCGGCTTCGACTCAATATTCGTATCAGATTCAATAACTGAATTTCCATAACTAGCATCAGCATATAATGCCCATGAATCCTCATCAATTTCATCATCATTATTTTCTTCTTTCATATTTATCACAGCCGCAAAACGGGGATAACCCGTACATTCGACAATCTATTGCGGATGCGAGTTACATTTCAGGACTTCGGAAGTGACATTCTAATCTAATTGCTCCCCAAGTTCCTCTGAAACTTTCCTTAAGTGAGTAAAGGAGTGTATTCCTGATGAGCATCCGGTGGGCCATTCAAAGCGAATACCATATCTGCCAACAAGTTCCACTTTTGGCTTCTCTAGCATTAAACGTGAAATTTCTTCTTCTAGTTCTATAATTCTCTGTTCATTTTCTTGCCTAGGTTTACACTTAGCACATTGACAACGAGATCTGATAGACAAGTAACTCAACTTGTATGATGACCCATCACCAAATCTTAGAACACAATTTTCATCACTTCTCTCTAAATCAGTAAGTATATTCCCATCACCCATAATGTTTCGGAAGAGGTTTCATGCTTCAATATAAGGGGTAGGAAAATATCATTTTCTGAGTGGTCGAGAAACACTCATTCATAATCTATGCACATTTCAGAGGCACATGGTCTTGTTCAGTAAGGAGAAGGCTGACAGTAAAATTTCTGTATCTGAATCATATCAGATATGCGAAGATATAACTCGAGCAGCATCTACTTCATTCCTAAGGTCATTCAAATCATTACCTGCTGAAAAAAGGTCATCAGTGCATGCATTGTATGCTTTTTGCAGAAAAGTTGACGATATTGTAGATGGAGATTGGTTACCTGATCTCTCGGTTTTAGAAAAACAAGAAATGTTAGAATTAAATCAAAGAGCCGAATATAGAGCAATCGCTCTAGGTATAGAAAGAATGAGTGAACCCTCAAATAGTGATAAAAACCATTTTCAAAGAGTAAGAGCACTGCTATGGTTCAGAGATAATCTTGATACAATAGAAATTGGAGGAGAAGTTCAGCACCCTATATTTATCGCTCTGAAAGATACCATGAACAAATTTCCTATCAGAATTACTGATTTAAAATTATTATTGGAAGGAATGGAAGATGATCTATTCCCAACAAATTATCAAAGTTTTGAAGATTTGAGAAGTTACTGTTTCAAAGTTGCATCAACTGTTGGTTTGAGTTTGATTGAGATATATGGCTACACTGACCCAGATGCAAGAGAATATGCAGAAGAAATGGGGATATTCCTGCAAATGGTCAATGTGCTGCGCGATATTCAAGAAGATAGGGAAAGAGGTAGACTGTACTTACCAACAGATGAGTTGGAAATGTTCAATATCAAGCCCGAAGAAATTGAAGATGTCAACCTAGCTAGTAGTAGGAAATGGAAGAGATTCATGAAGCATTACATTAGTAGAACAAAGACGCATCGAAATATAGCATTGAATTTGATGCCTTTAGTGGAAAAGGATTCAAGAAGAAATCCTCACATGATGTGCGCAGTATATTCAAGCATATTGTCAGAGGCTGAAAGAAGAAATGGAGATGTTTTATCTAAAAGGTTACAATTAGGATTTATGAAAAAAATAGGTTTCGCCCTATCTGCTCTCGGTCTTTGGTCTATTTCTGCTAGAAAATAAATTATTTTCTAACTAAAATTATGCTCAACATCAATCCTATAGGCATTAACATAACTCCGAAAAATACGGATAGCCATAATTTCCATTTTTCACATTTTGAATCTATACATCTTTTCCAAATCCATCGTGTGACAAATATATCACCAGCAACCATATGAGACCAAGCCGCAGATGCTCCAGCTTTGGTTCCAAGCAAATCTGCAAGACTTTGTAATGCTAAATTCGGATCCATTGTATCTTTAAATAGATCTATTAAACCTGAAATATCTGAAAATGACACTAAATACCAAATCAATATAGGACCAAGGAAAAACCAAGGTCCTTCCATTAATTGGTGTGTTTTTTCATGGTTTGGATAAAGCAGCATTGCTATCCAAAAAGGCCCAATCCACATTGTTGATAAGAAGAATGATAAGTCATATAAATCCATATTTAAACCTCAATTAATAAAAAATTTAATTTCCTCAAGAACTTCTAAAGTTGGCCAATATGTATTAGATGTCCAGATAATTTTCCCATTAGTATCCATGATTTGGAGAGTTGGAGTAGGAGGGTTTCCAAATGAAGTGTAAAATCCAGAATTACTTTCGTATCCAGTCTCTAGATCGTAAACTACAGTATCTTCAGAAGGTAGGACTAGTGGCCAAAGTACTGGATTGCTGGAATTTTGATGATTGCCATATACTTCCTCAACATAAGATTCGGATTCAAAAGAGGAGTATCTGTGAACACTAAGTAATGAGGATTCACTGATATTCCCATTTTCAACTTCATCCACTAATATATCTGTCCAAGAATGACAGCCCCTGCATCCAGCCGCTACCCAAAGCATCAGAACTGGACCATCTGAAACATATTCTTCCAGAATAAAGTTAGTAATATTCGATGAACCATTCAATAAAGGAGCAGAGAATGATAATCTTTCAGGGATCTCGCTAGAAGAATCTTCCGAAACCGGTTCTACATCGGATATACACCCTGAAAGTGCACTAGAAACTAAAATGAAAAAAATAAATATTGAAGATTTCATAATTATGCCACTAATTTGTTCACTATTTTTGGTTTCTTTAATTCTCCAAACCAAATATCAATTCCATTCCAGTCTGGCTCAACACCCAAATCTGAAAGTATCAATTTACTAGTGATTCTTCCGCTTTCAAATATCGTTGGGAGGCCACTACCTGGATGTGTACCCCCCCCTACAAGGAATAAATTATTGAATTCTTCGAATCTATTCTGAGGACGGCGCCAAAGCATTTGATCTAGGGAATGAGCTAGATTGAAAACTGCTCCACGGTAAATATCAGATGAACCCCAATCATCAGGAGTAACTATCGTCTTAGAAATTATGGAATCTCTAACATTTTCAAAACCGAGTTTGCTTTCCATCATATCGAGTATAACTTCACTATATTCTTCTTTAATATCGTCCCAAGTTATACTATCGTCAGTATTTGGAACAGGCACTAATACATATAATGTGGATTGACCAGGAGGTGCTAGAGTAGAGTCTGTCACACAAGCATTCTGAACATACAATGATGGATCTTCCCAAGAGATTTTGTGATTAGTAATATCCTTCAGATTGTCTTCATATTTTTCAGATGCATAAATTTGATGATGAGGTTGATCATATTGCTTATCAATTCCTAGATATAGCATGAATGTAGAACAAGAATACCCTTTACTTTCTAATTTCTTGTCTGACCAACGTTTTCTTTTGGTGTTTGGAACTAACGTAGTCATAGCATGAGCAAAATCAGCATTTAGAACTACTTTTTTTGCTCGGTACTCCCTCTCATTTGTCTTTACT
>DAJO01000002.1 GCA_002498985.1 Euryarchaeota archaeon UBA257 | reverse complement strand
CATCAATAATGTAATTGCAGACAGTGATAAGATTTCAGAAATAGTTTCTAGAATGAATAAGCAATTAGATTCAGTCAACGTCTCAGAAAGAATTACTTCTGAATCTTTAACATCAGACTTGAGATGGATTCTAGAAAGATATTCTGATGCAATCAGGCCAACAGGATTAATGATTGATTTCGCACTGCAAAATGGTGAAAGGATTCTTCTTGAAGGCGCTCAAGGAGCAATGTTAGATATAGATCAAGGCACATATCCTTTTGTCACATCTTCAGTAACAAGTCGTGCCAATGCAACTCATGGTGCGGGAATTCATCCAGGCCATATTGAGCAATGCTTCGGTATAACAAAAGCATATACGACAAGAGTTGGAAATGGGCCATTCCCCTCCGAATTATCTCTTGACGAAGGACCAGGCCATCATATGGCACAAGTAGGCCATGAGTTTGGTACCACAACTGGCCGTCCAAGAAGGACCGGATGGCTAGATATGGTGGCTTTGAAAGATGCTCATAGGTTCAATGGATATACTGGTTTAGTAGTCACGAAATTGGATGTTTTAGGAGGACTTGACGAGATTAAAATTTGTATTGGCTATGATTTTGATGGTAAGGTGATAAAATATTTCCCAACAACTTCTGAAGAAGTAGCAAGATGTAAGCCAATTTACGAGACTCATGAAGGATTCTCTGCATTATCAGATGAGGAATGGATATCTATGGCAGATAGATCTCGTTCGGAAGGGATTGGTTATGGCGCAATGCCAGAGAAAGTTAGACATATTGTAGAAAGAATAGAAGAATTATCAGGAATTCCTGTGGTTAGTGTAGGCGTTGGTCCGGATAGAAAGGCATCAATCGCCAAGGTAGGAGGTCCATTTGATGTACCTGCCGAAGAGGCAACGTTCTAATTCAGGTGTCTTTTCGAAGTGCTATGGGATTCAAATCCAGAGCTAAGAAAAAACAACAATTAGCTTCAGCGGCGAAAGGTCCATCTAAGAAAGAGAAAGAAGAATATTCAGGTGAAATTCGTTGTGATGTTGCCGGATGTGGAAATTGGGCTGACAAGAAAATAGGTGGCCGTAAATTAGCATTTGACAGAGCAGCTGATGTTTGGGGAGAAGACGGTCTTTTAGGGAACTCTAGGAGAGTCACCGTTTGTAAGTCATGTTATCGAGAGTGGAAAAAGTCGAAGAAAGACGATCCTAATGAATGGGGTTAAACTTCTAGTATTTCTTCTAGTAATGATAAAATGCATTATCTAGTAGCGCCGTAATATGAGTCATCCAGTTAACGAACCTATCCTCGGTTATTCTCCGGGTAGTAAAGAGAGAATTGAAATCAAAGCAGAACTTGATAGGCAAATTAGTGAAGTAATTGAAATCCCTTGCATCATAAATGGTAAAGAAGTATTTACTGGAAATATTACAACTCAAGTAATTCCTCATAACCATAATCACATTATCGCAAGAGTTCACTTGGCAGGTAAAGATGAGATGGAAAATGCTTGTAAGGCTGCTGTTAATGCACAACAAAATTGGATTGATATTGGTTTGGAATCCAGATGCGAAATTTTTGAGAAGTGCGCTGATTTATTAGCAGGAGAGTGGAGGATGAAAGTAAATGCCTCTACCATGCTTAATCAATCAAAAACAGTTTTTCAGGCAGAAATAGATTCTGCATGTGAATTAATTGACTTCTGGCGCTTTAATTGTTTTTATGCAAGAAATTTTCATGACGATCTTCAACCATTAGTCTCCCCTCCAGGAGTTAAAAACTCCACAGAAATTCGTCCTTTGGAAGGTTTTGTTCTTTCGATAACACCGTTTAATTTCACCAGTATCGCGGCTAACCTTCCTAGCGCTCCTGCAATTGTTGGATGCACATCTGTTTGGAAGCCAAGTAGAAATTCATACTTATCTAACTACATTCTTATGCAGTTAATGATGGAAGCCGGATTACCAGATGGCGTGATAAATTTCTTACCAGGTTCCGGTGCAGAAATAACGGAGGTAGCTCTAGCAAATCCTGACTTTGCTGGTTTACATTTCACCGGCTCAACTGCAACTTTCCAAGGTCTTTGGCAGGAAATTGGTTTAGCTTTACCCAATCTCCGTTCATATCCTCGAATCGTTGGTGAAACAGGCGGTAAAGACTTTGTTGTGGCTCATCCTAATTGTAATGAGCGTGGTTTGTTAGTAGCATTACTGAGAGGCTCATTTGAGTTCCAAGGCCAGAAGTGTTCTGCAGCTAGTAGAGCATATGTGCCTCAATCAGTTTGGTCATCAATCAGTGATGAATTATGTGATGAAATTAGGAAAATAAAGATGGGAGATGCGATGGATTTTACCAACTTCATGACTGCTGTAATAGACCAAAGATCTTTCGACAAGATAACTGGCTATATTGATAGAGCCAAGGCTGATGACTCGTGTGAAGTAATTGTTGGCGGGAATTATGATGATTCAGTAGGATGGTTTATCGAACCTACAATTATTGTGACATCTAATCCTAAATCAGAGACTATGATAGATGAAATATTTGGCCCTGTACTAACCGTTTACGTATATGAGGACAACATGTTCGATGAAGTACTAACATTGTGTGATGAATCATCTCCATACGCACTTACTGGGTCAATTTTTGCCAATGACGAATCAGATGTGCAGAAAGCATTCAATGCGCTTAGATTCACAGCAGGTAATTTCTATATTAATGACAAACCAACCGGGGCCGTAGTCGCTCAACAACCGTTTGGTGGCGCTAGAGCGAGTGGTACTAATGACAAAGCAGGTGGTCCACTGAACTTGTTAAGATGGATAAGTCCACGTTCTGTTAAAAGAACATTCGAGCCCCCACAAAATTGGGATTATCAATTCATGCAACCTGAAAACTGAGTGAATATATTCAATAGCCTAATCTCGGTCTCAGTTAATGGGGAGCTTTTGCTGAGAGGTTACGCAAGTAACGACCCTTGAACCTGATCTGGGTAATGCCAGCGGAGGAAT
>DAJO01000054.1 GCA_002498985.1 Euryarchaeota archaeon UBA257 | reverse complement strand
CGGTTCAAGTCCGGGAGCGCGGACCATAATATCATCAACTACAACATAAAATCTTGAAACAAACATACTAATCCAAGATATTATGTCCCATGAATAATAGTATGATTGCAATGGTCGATAATGTCCTCTGGAGATGTAGAAGACGCGCTCCTTTTCTAAATTCTTTTGATGGCCATTTCCATTGCATCATTGATCCACTGAACACAAGAATCCAAACACAGGTCATGCCAAGCCATAATGTCCAGTGCCATTCAAGTAGAAATCCATGAATAGTTCCCATCGTTGCACTACCAAATCCTAACCAGATGTGTACTTTCATAAATCTTCTATTGAATACGCCCAATTTACGTTTGAAATCTCTTGGTTCCTTACCTAAAAGTTCGGGTCCATTTTTTCTTAACCAAATAAATGTAGGTTTCCATAAAATAATGATTAATGTACCTACCATAAGGTATAATGAAATATTCCCTAGATCTTCTGCGTCAATTCCGAGAATTTTCGAATCATCTTCGTCTTCTTCATCACTATCATTATCAGCCAGTGTACTCGAAGATAACAATAAAACCAAGAGTAAAATGAGAAGATTTTGTCTTAAAACCATTAGATCCTAACCCATTTAGAAATTTTGTTGACTCTTTCGTAAGCAAGAAAGTAAACCTAAAATCATGGTATCCTTTATTGAATAAATAATTACATTGCCATCTCGTCTTGAACAGAGTATCCCTTTACTTTTCATTAGAAGTAAATGCTGACTAGCAATTGGTTGAGATACATCTACAGATTTCATTATCTCAGATACGGATGCGTCACCTTTCTCTAAATATTCAACGATTTTAATCCTTAAAGGGTGGCCTAAAACTTTGATTTTATCGCAAACTTCCAATAGAAAATCATTCCGCAACACTATAGTCATAAATTTGGTACTGAGCATGTTTTTATATAATTATCTATATATAAATATATACATATTTAAATATTGAAACCTTTTCGCAATATCATGGTATGGAATATATTTCGTAACAGTAATGATATTTCAGCAGCAGAAGTAAAATCTCGTATGGAAGAAGGTTGGTCTCCTTTTATTGTAGATGTCCGGTCTTTGGCTGAGGTTAAAAAGTTTGGAAAAATAAAAGGAACTAAACTAATACACCCACATTCTAGTATAATTAGTGTCAAAAATAAGATTCCGGAAAATGTTGATGTGTTAGTCTCTTGTATGGGTGGAACGAGATCAAAAATCGCTATTCAGAAACTTAAGTCTGAAGGATATAATTCCGAACGTCTTTTCAACCTTAGAGGAGGATTTAATTCGTGGAAAAAATCTGGGGGAAAAACCAGTTAGAAATTTGCTAATAAGGTGAGATTATGATAGTTGAAACTCTGCATAATGATTCTTGGGCTAAAACCTATTTATTAATTGATAAATCCTCAAAAAAAGCTGCTATTATTGACTCAGTTTTTGGTAGACACGAACAAGATTTAGATTTTATTCAACAGAATGATTTGGATCTAATCTACGCAATAGCAACGCACACTCATGCCGATCATGTGACTGCATGTTTTGATTTACGAGAAAAAACAGGATGTGAATATGTGATGTATAATAATACTGTTTCATTGGGAGTTAGTAAATATGTTCAGAATGGTGAAAGTTTGATTTTAGGAAATTCTGTTTTAACATTTTATTTTGCTCCTGGACACACAAATGATTCAATGGTAATTAGGGCGGGGGATAATTTATTCACTGGAGATTTCCTATTTACCGGTGAAGCAGGGGTAGGTAGAGATGATCTACCTAGTGGTCGCCCTGAAGTACATTGGAAATCGTTAAAATTATTGGATAATTTTTCTGATAATTTAATGGTTTATTCAGGGCATGATCCCCCTAATACAGAGATGAAAAGCTTGGGTTGGAACAGATTGAACAATCCAGTATTAAATTTTAATAATTTTGAAGAATATTTGTCATGGCAAAAGAAGCAATGGGAAAATCTTGGTGAAGTTACAAAAATAAAAACCGCTATTCCAGCAAATATTTTTGCGGATACAAGCTCAGAATCAAATTGAAATTAAGTGAAAGGTGAAATATATGAAAAAAAAGATTTATGCAATTTTTTTAGTTGTTTTATTTTCAGGTTGTTTATCTAATACATCGACTTGGGACAGAGTAGACGCAGATACTTTTAATCAAGAAATTACAGAAAATAAATCTGCTTTTATATTAGATGTTAGAACGCTTTCAGAATGGAATGATGATGGGTACATAGATAATGCTACATTAATACCTCATGATGAATTAGAAAAAAACGAAGAAAATCTTCCCGAGGATAAGGATGATTTAATTCTACTCTATTGTCGAAGTGGAAATAGATCTGAAAATGCAGCTCAGACTTTGATAGATATGGGGTACAAAAATATCATTGAATTGAAAACAGGTATCAATGGATGGAAATCAGATGGATACCCAGTCATTTATCCTTAGATAATCATTTTTTAAATGGGTTCTTAATGATATAAATGAAACGGAAGAAATGTGTTTTCGAACAAAAGGATTGGTATAATTGATAGATTTTGATGTGTTTTCATGTTCAAGGTCTTAGATATAGACTCATAAAGGGATGGCAAGTCGGCGACTCGCTACGAGGGATGAATATGGGAGTAACAAAGTACGTACGTTCGGCTTGGAAGAATCCAAAGCAAAGCATGGAACCTCGTCATAGGACAGGTAGAATGGCAGAATGGCGCCACCAACCAGTCTTCCAAAGAATCGACAAACCTACTCGTATTGATGCAGCTCGACGTGTTGGATACCGTGCTAAGCAAGGTGTTGTAATTTGTAGAACTCGTGTTCGCCGTGGTGGACTTCGCAAAGGTGTAGTCAACATGAAGCGTAAACCATCAAAGGCTGGTGTAACAAAAATTACTATGGCTAAGTCAATCCAGAGAATCGCAGAAGAGCGTGTTTCTCGCAGATATCCAAATCTAAGAGTATTAAACTCATACTGGGTTGGAGAAGATGGAAAGAATAAGTTCTTCGAAGTTATTCTTCTAGATCCAAATCATCCAGTTGTAATGGCAGATAGCCAATGGTCCTGGATTACTGAAAATCATCAGAAAGGACGTGCTATGCGCGGTATGACAAGTGCTGGAAAGCGTGGTCGTGGTTTGTACAACAAGGGTAAGGGTGCTGAGAAACTTCGTCCTAGCCTAAATGCTAACAAAAACCGTGGTAAATAAGTAAGTTTCAGCCGAAGGTTGATTTCACTTGAGCCTGCGGCTCGCATTCAATGGTCGAGTTAGACATGAGTTCTGTTCGTGGTCTTCCTGTGATTATTCCTGATGGAAGAGTCTTAGGGACAGTACATGATACTGTAATTTCTGCAGAATCAGGATCATGGTCTTGTACTCACTTATTTGTTTCAGATCCACCAGCCAGTTTGGTCGAAGGTAGAATCCACGTGGCAATTCCTTGGAACTGGGTTAAATCTATCGGAGATGTTGTTGTTTTACGTTGGTTCCCCAAGACTCCAATACCTAAAAAACCCTAATTATTGATGATGCAACTCTGCACGTAATTACAATACGATTCAAAAAGGGAAAGTTCACGCTATGGTAATGCGTAGAGTCTCGTCAGCCATTTTGATTGTTCTTATTCTATCTCTGGCAAGTCCTTTAGTTTCAGCTGATTCGAAGGGAATAATTGGCTGTACAAGTGCAGATTTAGACATGATGCCTGCAAGTTGGGCGATATCAGATCAATCTTGCGTAACTATAGATTTTCAAGAAGTATTGACTCCTGGTACTACATTTTCATTTGAAATAGACTCTGACGAAGATATTGATATTTTATTGTTTACATCAAATGCAAGGACAACTTATCAGAATGAACAAAACTACAGAACGGACTTGATTTGGGAAGAAGATTCTGTCTTCGAATCCTTTTCTGGACAGGGTTCTTGGCATTGGACAGTTCCTGATGAAGGGCAGTCAACTCGTTGGTACATGGTAATTGATAATTTAGCCCATCCTCAAGATAATGGCCAGGGTGCTCAAGGTGGAAGTATAGCTAATGTTGCAATGAATGTTGAACAGGTAGTTTCTCCGGCATTTTCTTTGATAGATACTATAGTTCGTTTGGATACAAATGACCATGAAATTATAGCAGGTCCTTTCTCTTTAGATGAAGGAAGTCAACTTTCCGTTGATGTAACTTCTATGGAAGGTGCTCCTGATATTTTCTTGATGACCGAGGAACAAAAGAATTCATATGAATCTGCAGCGGCAAACGGTACTGTTGCAGCATCTAGAATTAATCAAGCAGATTTACTTGCAGTAACCAGTTCTGGTAGCACAGTTTGGTCAGCTTCTTCTATATATTCTGAAATTCCTCTATACTTAATCGTAGATAATCGTGCAGGCGCTGGCGGCGCAGGTACAAGCGAAGTGGCGACAACTGTGGTAGCTTACCTGACACCAATTGTCCAAGTTACATTGACCGATTCCGAATCGTTGACTGTAGTTGATGTAGGCACAAGCATAACACTCGATGCTAGTAATACACCAAATCTTTCTAACCAAATCTCCAGTATTAACTGGGATACTGATGGTGACGGATTTGATGACTACTCTGGTAGCACAATCGAGGTTTCTTGGGCAGTTCCAACAAATTTCACTCTAAAGGTTACAGCAGTATCCAGTGATTCAAGAAGTTCTACTATTTTCAAAGACATAGAAGTTAGAGACATTTCCAACCCCTCTGCAAGTATTGATATTAGCTCAGACATTACTCGTGGATATGGTGAAAATATTGTTCTAAGTGGTCAATTCTCAGATAACTGGGAGGTTTCAGATGTAGAGTGGTTAGTAGATGATCTAGTAGTTGAGTCTTATTCTGGAACTGATTCTTCAGCGACCTCTTTCAGTCATACTTTTGACTCATCTTATATTTCTGGCCTTCATACAATCACACTTAGAGTTACAGACAAAGCAGGATTGGTCACTGAAGATGTTGCAAGTATAAATTTGTATGACTTTACTCCCCCCAGTGTTGATTCATCGTTTGTTTCCGATTTACAGGTTGTAGTCAACCAAGCTTATCCTTTTTCAGTTCCAGTAACTGACCCAGAGTCAACAAATCTAATCTATAAATGGGATTTTGATAGAGATTTTGATTCGGATGGAGATGGAATATCTTCTAACGATAATGAAGGAGTAGGCCCAACCGTAGTCCATCCTTTTTCTGAACCTGGTATTTATTGGGTAGTTTGTACTATTCAGAACGATGAAGGACTGACTACAGAAGCTGAAATTCTCGTTACTGTAATTTCTGCGGACCCTGGTTCTGCTGGAATTGATTGGCTAAACATTGTTGTGATATTAGTTGCATTCTTAGTAGTAATTTCATTGATTGGATTAGTAACCATGAGAGTTCTAGAAAATAGAAAAATCGCCACAATGTTGGCAGAGCAAGCCGAAAAAGAAGTTCAGGAAACCGTGTCGCCACCATCTTTAGAAGAGCAGAAAGCAATGTGGGGTGGTGCTGGAATCAACCAAGTAACGCCCCTTTCACAAACAAATACAGGCACTCAATATGGTGGCTACTCGTCAGGAATGTCAGGTTTACCAACTCCTCCTCCATCTGGAAGTCCTACTTCTTCAATAGAGATGGACCCCGAATTATCTGAATTACTCAGTACCTCGCCTCCACCAACATCTGCTCCAATTAGCAGCCCTGCTAATGATTTACTTGCCGCCTTTGAAGAAGATGATGCAGTGCCTAGAGAGGATATCCAACATGATTTTGAATCTTCAGCAGAACCTGAAAATGTTTGGAAGCCTTCAGAAGATCCACTTGCAGGAATATCAGTTCCAGAATCTGATATTGTTGAAGCACCTGATTTTGGATTAGAACCTGAACCGGAACCTGAACCAGAAATATTAGCAGAACCTCCATCACAAAACCGTACTGTCAGGAAGTCATGTTCAAGTTGCGGAAAATTGTTTGAAGTCGATATGCCAATAGGCGTAGATATTGCTAGAACGGCATGTCCGCACTGTGGTTCGATTGAAACAATTCGTTTTGAGTGAATTTTATGTATAGAAATTGGATCCTTAACATAGGATCAATATTTTTTGGTTTACCATTTGTAATTATTGGAATAGATCATTTTATCGATCCATCTTGGTATGAACCAATAGTGCCAGAGATATTGGGTTCCCCAACGTTTTGGGTATATGTTAGTGGTGTTTTTGAAATTGCTTTAGGAGCTGGATTGATGTTCCCGCGTACTCGTCAAATTTCTGCATATGGTATAGCTTTGATGTTAGTGGCTCTTTATTGGGCTAATTTTAATATGTGGATAAATGATATTGCCATTGGCGGTTCTAAATTTGGAACAAATTGGCATATTATGAGGGCAATCATTCAAGCGGTATTAATTATAATTTGTCTGACCATAGCTAAGTATTCTTCTAAATTATCTAGTTCATCAGATTGAAACTTTCATATCAGTTAAAATTAGATAAAATCTATTTTTTATTGTATCAGGTAGGGGAATAACCTTTACCATATCTATGAGAGGTCAGTTCATGCAAGGAGGTGCTGTACGTATCATACGCAGGGCCCCTGCCATCAATCACTCTCAGACAATTCTTCTAGTGTTGATTTTTCTGATGCCAATGTATTCGCCGATTACTGCTGTTTCTGCGGACACAAGAATCAGTGCAGATGACTTCAAAATTCTTGATGAAATGACAGATGTTCTTTCACAAAGAGAAGACGTAATTTCTTCTGAATTAGTGAAAAATATCGCGGGTCCTTCACTTGAAGGAGTGACAAATTCTGTAACTCCAACAAATCAGGATGATCCTCTTTATGGAATAAATGATTTATTTTCAGACTCAACTATTGTAGATACTACTCCTCCCGAAGTAATTCATCCAGGACCCTATGATCTTCTAATAAATCCTGAAAACTCTCCTCCTGGGGCCGTTAATACTGTCTGGCAAACAATTTTCAATTTGACAGATTATTTGCTTTGGACAAAGTATACTGATTTAGAAGGCAACCAAGTAGAAAAGTTCGAAGTAGTTACCTTTACCGCATCATTGTTTTCTTTAATTGATCCAGAGACTGACGCATTCCTACATGCAATTGATGTTGATGATGATGGTCAAAATGATATTCAAGTGGGGCTTCAGATAGCGTTTGATTTGGGTAATGAATTTGGTATTGAAGGAGATACTCTTTGGGTAAAGCCAACAATTTCTTTCACAGTAGTTGCATTAGAATCTAGTGAAGGAGATGCCGTTTGGGATGATTTACAAAATCTTCAAGTTTCACTATTGAAAGCATTCGCTTATTCTGAAGGAATTCTAACAGGTGGAGAAAGTTATGTTTGGGTTATCGACTCATCCTTTACAACTCCACCAATTGACTTTTCTTTGGATGTTGGTATAGAGAGAATATATTTTGATATTTCAAATGCAGCATCAAGTTTAGTTTCTAGTCTTCTTGCATTCATTAGTTTAGGAATTCCTTTACCAGGTGGTGATCAGTCAGATATTGTTCTTTCATCACTTTCTGCACCATATTCAATCCTGATTAATAATAATGGACAAACAAATTGTCCTGATAGATACTCTCCAATAGAATTGTCTACCCTACCTTCTTCAGAGATATCTTGTGGGGTTGTTGCTGGATTTGGATATGTTCATTTTTCTCCTCAAGACACTAACGAAGAGAGAGATATTTGGGAAGTCGCTTATATCGAGGCCACTGTACATCCAAATGGTGTTTCTACAAGACTTCCCTCAGAAGTAAATTTGGTTATTAGAACAGATTCAACATTGGCTGAAGGCGCGGGTGGAGCTGGTGAAGATGCTCTTGATACAATTGAATACTACGCCGATAGGAAATCTGATTTACACATTCATTTCCATGAAAATAAAGCAGGCCAACCAACATCTGATTCTGAACCAAGTGGAAACTCCACCGATACTTTAGGATGGCTAAGAGGTATGCCCGCAGGTAGCCTATCCTCGGATGAAATCGATCGAGTATTCACAATGCTTGGGTCTAAATCCTCACCGGAATTGCCAGGTGGACAACCTGAAAAATTAGGTATGATTATTGCAATAAAGAATTTTTCGAGAGATACAACACAAAATGTCGATGATCCGACTCTTCCAATTAATCCTGCTTATCCTCCTAAGACCTTGTTATTGATCCGTTCCGTTGAAAGCATTCAGTCAATTGAGTATGATTCATGGCATAAAAGAGGAGATATTGCTACAGATCATAGTAAACTCAGTCTCGAACTCAAAGATTTACCAACGTCAATAGCAGTATTTGGTTCATTTGAACTGGGCAGTACTGAATCATCCGACACGAGTCTTGATACAGGAGCTAACTTAGATTTCGCATCTAAGATACTAGACTCTGTAATTCTTAACTTAGTGAATTTATTCTTAGATATAGGGGATATAATAAATTCAGTTCCTGGTGAAGCCATTTCGGTACTAACAGGTGATGTAGGGGGTGGTGGAATAAACTCATTTGCAGGTAGAGAGGTTAACTTATTGATGACCGATAATCTACTATCAACTAGAGTGAGCATGGATATTAGTCTACTCTCTTTACAAATTGGATCAAGTCCTCACCCGATTGCTCAAGATGACCATATTATAATTTCTAAAGATAGAGATTTAAATCAAGTGATGGGAGAATTTGGAGTTAGAGAACCTATTGTTCCTGTAGCCTCAAGCATTAGATTTAGTGGTTTATCTGAATTCACATTTGGCGATGATAATGTTACGAATATTCAGTCCATAGGAATCAAAACTAATTCGGATGAATCATTTGGTTTTTCTTTTATTGAACATGATAGAAATACTTTAGAAAATTTTTCATTCCAGAGTCTTTCCCTCTCAGATATACCAAATAATATATCAATTGTATTAGATGATGAATCTTTGATTTATTCTGCCAATGAAGGAATAGAATTGATTTCCTATGTTGGTTTAGATGGTGAACAGAGACAGGCAGCAAACATTTACGATATGCCTGCAGATTTCATGTTCGAATTTGGTAAACAGACTAGTTTCATTGCAGAAACTCCAATTTCTACAGTTGAAGTTCAGATTAGTAATTCTTCAGATCCTGTTACCATGATTGGAGACCATTTCCTATTCCACCATGATTCTAATAATGAGACTTCTACTATTTCCACTCGATTGACTGGAATTCAAGAACTAGGTTGGGCACCCCCTGTAGAGGAGGGTGCTCTAGGTGAGGCAGGTCGTGGTACTGCATTCCTAAAATCAGCAGGAGATAGACCGATGAGTATTAATGTAGATAATGCTCCAACAGCGGACTCTTCAGGATTATCTGCACTAGCCTTGATTGAACCTTTGCCGTCTTATCTTACTGTTGAAGTTCCAACTGGTGAATCTTCCACTTCTGATTTAGTATTGCCTAACTTTAATTCTACTCAGGGGCTCTCAGGAATCGCCTTTTTCATAGGTGGTTTTTCTGACTTCGGTAGATCAATTAATTCTGTCTTAGCAGGTCTAACTAGCGATATCTCAACTGGTACTGAAGAAGTAGATGAATCATTTTCTTATGCTTTACAATTAGAATCAGATTCTGCATTTGATCTTACTTTAGAAGCAACATATGGGAAAGATGTATCTTCAGAACCTCCATGGGTCCACGGAATTTCTTTCCAATCTGCTCCTGAAGGCTTGTCGAGTGGATTCCATATCAAAACATGGCTACCTGGTTTACCTCCATTAATCGACATGACAATTGCCAGAGATACTCTTACAAATGGCGAGGATTGGTATATTCAAGTTTCAATGGATGGTTGGCAGCCAGCTCGTGAAGAGTTTATGATTCACGCATACGGTGTCAATGGACAAGATTTGTTGTTGACAATGCAGGGCTTAAATCCTGGTGAATTTACTAGTTTATTCATTGATTCAATCTTTGAAATTAGAGATTCAGGAGGTATCACTGAAGTTTCTACTGGGACACAGTTTGGTATATCTGAAAGATTAGATTGGATACATATGATGTTGATTAATAGAGACTCTCAGAGTCGTACTGAGATGTTAATTAATGAAATTCCTAAGTCTATCTCTTTACAGGCTAGCCTTGGAACTGCGATTTCTATTGATATGAGCGTACCAGAGCAAGAAAGAATTGAAGGATTTGCTGTAGGTTCTTTGATGTTGCAACAGATGCAATGGATGGATGGATTCTGGTGGCCAGCAACTGTATTTTTGAAAGATATACCTGGTTATATTAATCTTACAACCGCTCCCGAAATGAATTATGATATTACAAAAAATCTAGCATTTCAAGGATTACCTAATCTTGATTTCACATCATCAGATGATGGAATGTCATTATACATCGAGGCATTTGGAAGAGCAATAAACTCTCGCGGAGATATTATTCTTCTTGCTGAAGGAATGACAGATAAGATGATCATTAAACCAACAGATGATTTTGGATTAGAAATACGATCTGGCGGAAATGGAGTCGAAAGGATTTATGTTAGAGTTAATGATGTTCCTACAGGAACTAGCCAAGTCGGCACTCCACCAGTTTATCTTGAGGAAATGGAAGCAATGGGAGAAAATCTTCGAAGTGCTACTCTACATATCAGAGAATTAGTTGGTCCCTACAGCGTAATTGAAGTAGATGATGTAGACGGTGGTAAAATTATTGTTTCAGCCAAGGCAAGTACTGAGTTCGCAGGTCAAAAAATTCAAGTCAGAGGTGTTCTAATTGATGCACAAACTACAGGTGGTGTCCCTACAGGTACTACCCTCGGAGTTAATGGTTTATCTTCGGATCTCTCTATACTGAATTTAGTTCCAGGTTTAAGCGGTTCAACACACCATGTGTTAGTACCTGAGCCATTCACTTCCGCAATACTTACCGTAATTGCAACATTATCTGATGGAGGTGATTAGATGGGGTTACTTGAGAAATCTAAGAAACTGAATGTTGAAGAAACTCTTGAAGAGGAATACGCTCATGATGTTTTGGTGAAATTAGAAGATACTATGAGCCACATATCACCGTTCAGAGTAGTAATTGTTTCTGTAGTCGCTCTAATGATCATCGCTTCAACAATTGTCGCCGTGACATGGATAGTCCCTTATGATAAGGTTACAGTTGATGTTGTTTACATTCAGAGTAGTGCTGGTCACGTTATTCTAACAGAGATAGATAACGATGGAAGTAGGTCAGTTTCGGATTTAACTTTAGTAATTCGATTCCTTAATTCAGATAATATTGAGATTGATAGAACTTCTTTCAATAAGTCGTCTCTTCCAGCCCATAGTTCGGTTTCTGGAGATAGTTTAGAATTGATTGTCATAGGTCCGTCAGTTTGGGAAAATTATACTATAGATATTGATTTAGAATATACTAAGAATAATAATGATAACTCGAAGATTGAATTGAACTACCAAGTTGGCGAATGGAAAATGGAACAATTTAGTCATGGTACAAGTATTGATTTTTTCTAACATGTTAGAATCCAATGTATGAACCCTTAAGGGTTCAACTAACCCATATACTCAAAACTATCTTTCGTGGGGCAAAGGATATGTCCAAGCGTACAGTATGCTTAATTTTAGGGCTCTTCCTTCTTTCATACATTCCTGCTACTGACTTCTTTGAAGAATCAGAAGAATCATCTGGAACATATATGGATTATAAAACAGAAAGAATAGAAATCTCCCCTAATCCAAATAGCATTACTGATTTAGGTTCTCCCATTATTACAGATAGTTCTGAATCATCACGTTCTGAAAATGCAGAATCTAGTATTGGAGTATTTACTCATTCAGGACTAATTCCTAGCATATATTTCTCTGAAGATCTTGCAACCACTAGATCAGATATTGTCTTAGTAATCATTGATGGAAACACTGGCTTATGGGATGCTAGAATGGAATTAATGGAAATAAACGGCTTAGAAATTCGTTCTACTATCCCTCCCTCGGGATATTTAGTTCAGGGAACAGAAGAACAACTCAATGAACTGAAGAATATTCAATCTGTTGAGTCTATACACCATGTGCCCGCTGGTTTAATGGTCCATTCTTCTCTTTATGAGGCTCCTGCAGATCAAAATCTAGTGGTTGAAATAACAGGATGGAAAAATTCTGATCTTGTACGTCAATTAGATGTTTTAGACAATAATTTACAAGATGTTGCAGAATCATGGCTGTCAGACTATTGGTCTCCAGATTCTGGTATTTTTTGGGGCGAAATAAATACAAATGATATTTCAGAAATTATCAAGAATCCATCTGTATCATACATAGCTCCCGTTCCAGTTCTTGAGTTAATGAATAATGAGGCTAGAGGACATATGGGGATTGATACTGTAGAAAATTTCTTCATTACTGGTTTGAACGGCTCTGGTCAAAAAATAGCAGTTGGTGATTCAGGTTTAGATGATGATCATGGAGATTTTGCAGGTAGAATTTCAGGACTCGATTCTGTTACTCCCGGGGATTCTTCAACCGCAGATTTATCTGATGGTCACGGAACACATGTAGCATGTACTGTACTTGGTTCTGGAATGAGAAGTGGTGGAACTTACCAAGGCATTGCTCCTGAAGCAGATCTTTATTTCCAAGCAATGGAAGATGATGATACTGGCTCATTATATTCAATCGGTATCAATAGTATGTTGAATGAAGCTTACAATGCTGGTGCTCGACTGCATACTAATAGTTGGGGTTCTCCAACAGGTGGTGATTATACAACTTCATCTGAAGATGCTGATGACCGCGTCTCAACCTGGGATCAGTATTGGCAATATCAAGGGATGACTGTATTATTTGCAGCAGGTAATGAAAGAAATGATGGTATTTCTTCACCCGGGACTGCTAAAAACGTCATTACAATTGGTGGCCATGTGAATAGATACAATGGCGCACCTGATGATATGTATTATTGGAGCAGTCGAGGCCCTACTGATGATGGGCGAATCAAACCAGATCTAGTTGCCCCCGGAGATTATGTTCGTTCTTGTAAATCTCAAGAGGCAAGTAGCGCTTCAGGTTCTTGGAGTAATAATTGGTATCTTGAGTATAGTGGCACCTCTATGGCTACTCCTGCTACGGCTGGGGCTGCAGTTCTAGTCAGAGAATATTTGATGGAAGTTGCTTCAAGGCCTGCGCCTCAAGCTGCTTTGATTAAAGCACTATTAATACTAGGAGCGGAAGATATGGGTACTAGAAATATCCCAAATAATGATGAAGGATGGGGTCGTGTAAATCTTGTAAATACCCTAGTTCCTGATAGTGATGTAGGAATTTTTGTTGATGATCGATCTAGACTTTCGTCTGGCCAGATAAGTGATTATTCGTTTGAAATTACAAGGGCAGGAGAGCCACTGAAAGTGGTACTTGCTTGGTCTGATTATCCGGGTTCATCTTCCTCTTCGACGCAATTAAGAAATGATTTAGATTTAGAAATAACTAATCCAAACGGGCTCCTATACAAAGGCAATGTTTTCACTAACGGACAATCTGTTACTAATGGCCAAAAAGATTCGAAAAATAATGTCGAAGTAGTACTAGTGGATAATGCAATGATTGGTACATGGAGTGTGAAGGTGAAAGATTCATCTCACGGTGGAAGTAATTTCTATCAGTCATATTCTCTTGCAGTTAGGGGAGTCAATGTTAATGACTTAGATCCTGATCCTACTTTCGTATCAAATTCATTTGATTTATCAGTGCCGATTCCTCAAGTAGACGAAGAAGTAGAATTTTCAATTTCATTGATTAATCAAGGCGCTGGAAGTATTCCAGAACTTTCTGTTTTAGCTGCAGTGAATAGTGTAACAATTGACACGAAAACACTCAGTCTTTCACCTGGTGAATACGCTGAATTAACTTGGGATTGGACTCCTAATCAAGATGGGGAGAATATTATTTCATTTTACATCGATCCAAATGATGAAATTGAAGAAGTATCTGATTCTAATAATCAGCATATAGAAACGGTTATTGTCAGTGTCCCAGGAGTTAGGGTGACTAGTGAAAATCCTACGATGTTGATTGAAGGTACTACAGATAGCTCGACCACTTGGTCTCTTGAATTGTCCAATACAGCACTTTTTGAAACTAATGCTAGTATCGTAGTTTCAGAACCAGTTAGGATGCAAGATGGTGTGGAATTTGATTGGTTTTCATCATTTTCTAATAATACGTTTAATTTAATGCCGGCCGAATCAGCCTCAGTAGATTTGTCAGTAGTTCATCCCGCTCCACCTGAGCCGGGGCTTTATCGAATGATTGTGACAGGGACTGACATTGAAAATCAAATACAATCAGAATTTGAGATATATCTAGAAGTCCCTCTACTTTCTAATGCAGACATACTAATTCCTCCCGGGCAGGTAAAAGTAAATCCTCTAGTTTCAACTCCATTACAGATACAAGTTAAGAATGAAGGAAATGGACCCCAGACATACGATGTAGAATTAATTTCTCCATCCGGCTGGAGTCTTGGTTTAGATTCAATAGGATCTTTTGCGGGTTCATCTCATGGTTCAACAGGTTCTTTGGATAAAGGAGATACTAGAGTTATTGATATTACAATAAATCCGCCGGGCGCAATGATTCCTGCAGGGACCTTATTTTCTGGCTCAATTTCTATACATTCTAGAGTTAGTTCTGATTCTTGGTTTGAAGATATAACTATGGTAGTCGAAAATGTAGATGTTGTTACTCTAACTCCGACCTCTGATGGTGTAGAACGTGATGTCAATGCCGATGATACGTTAGAATGGGATGTTAATTTCAACAATCAAGGGAATCGAGATTTAGAATTGACACCATATGTACTTTCTACTCCAAATGGTTGGTCATTGACTGGTGCACAGAATTCATTTACTGTAGTAGCTGGACAGGAATTTAACTTGCCTTTATCGCTTAACGGCAACGGCCTAGCTAAGAGTGGCGATTTACAGATTAGATTTGTTACAGATGACGGTTTTACAATTGATTGGAATAGAACAATAGATGTAATTTCTGGTGCAGTACCTAGTATTAATTTCTTCCAAGTTGCTCTGCCTGATGGAACTTCTGCAAGCACACCATTAGGTGTTGATGCCCACCCTGTAGGAGGAATTGGATTTGACTTGTTATGGCAGGTTTCTAACTACGGAACTATGACTTGGAGACCAACTGTTTCAATGGATTTACCTGATGAAGATTGGCAATATTCATGTTCCAGTGATCCAACTGTAATGGTTGATTCAACTGTTACTGTGATTTGTAATATTATCATACCTCTATCTGCTGAAGCAGGTTCTGAACCATCGATATCACTGATTTTAGACGGCGGCGGTATTGTATCAGAAAACACTATTTCGCTTAAAGTTGAAAGTATTTCTGAAGTTAGTTGGACAATAGTTCAACAATTTGATTCACCTCAAAGTTTTGATAACCGTCTCTCTTTGGAACTACAGAATATAGGTAATTCTGATATTTCTGAGATATTACAAGTAGATGCTCCTTCAGGTTGGAATGAATTGATTTTAGACAATCTATTTGTCAATTTAAGGCCTGGAGAAACTAGATCTGTTGAAGTAGGTTATAATCCTTCAAAGAGTTCAGATGGAGTAATTACAGTTTCTCTATCGAATCCAGATGAGATTGAAGGTTCAACAATAGAAGTTCAGATTGATGTACTATCAAATGGTAGTTCAGATGAGATTAATATAACTAATATTCTTTTGATAATTTTGATATTTATTCTATTATCTGGAGGTATAGGCCTAGCTATATTTACGCGGAGAGGTGGAGAAATTCAATCTTTAATTCCTGTTAAAGTGGCTAAAAATTTAGTCCTAGAAGAGGAAGAAGAAGTTTCCAGTGGAGTCCCTTGTTGGATTTGTAGTGCAGATGTTGTTCTAGGTAAGGCCTGGGCATGTTTAGAATGCGGTGCCAGGTATCACATGGATGGACAGGTACAGGGTTGTAGTATCATAGAAAGAGGAAATTGTCTACACTGTGATGCAGGTGTAGATCAATTAACAGAAGTGTGAGAATCATATATTTTAGTACACGACAAGCACGAAGCCCTTAGAGGGAAGATTACTCCGGGTCAATCATGAAGAGAGCCGTTTCAACTCGCTTGGTTCTAATTTTATTGTTACTTTCTTTGATTCCACCTGTAGTGACCGCTGCAGTCGATGTTTCAATTTCAGCATCTCCAAATTCTCAAGAAGCCGACTCTGATAACCCTGCGGAATACGATATTACAGTATCAAATACAGGTGATGACGATATTACTGTCACTCTAACCACGTCTCAAGCTGCTGATTGTAATGGTTTCACTTCTAATGTAGAGCAAGTTAGTGGGACTATCGACTCAGGTTCTAGTGAAACAGTGATGCTCACAGTATCTGTGAATGAACAGGCAAGTGGTGAATGTGAAACTACGGTTACAGTATCCGCAACAGGAACTACTCCTGGTCAACCAAAAACAGATGATGTAAAAGTCACTACAACTGCGGGTGATGGAGGATTATATTCAGTTACTCTGTCAGTTGATGACCAAACCGTAACTTATGACGGTGAAGACGATGAGATAGTTTGGGAAGTTGATGTCGAGAATACTGGAGAACAGCAGGAGAATATACAACTGGAAATGAATTCTGATAATGATTGTGAATCCGATGACCTAGATGCAACTGTTAATCCGTCCACAGTCCAGTTAGACTCCGGTGACTCGACAACTGTTGATGTAACAGTAGATTTACCTGATGGGTCTTCAACAGAGGCTGGGATTCATTGTTTCATAATCAAGGCTACAGTAACAAACGATCCAAATGCCGCTGATCCGGCTGAAGATAATTTGACGCTGACTGTAAATATTCCAGAAGTAAAGGAATGTGATCCCTCATTACAATTCACTTCTATGAGTCTAAATCCTGGTGAAACAGGAAATAATAGATTTACTGTTGAAAATATTGGGAACACTGAATGGACAGTATCTGCCAAAGCAGTAGCTGATAATTTTGATGTTTCTGACTGGGTTGATTTTTCACCGCCTTCGAATGCATTACTCGGTGAAAAAAATACTGCCGATGATCGACATACATTCGAGTTTCAGGTCACACCTGATGATTCAGTGGAAGCAAGCACCCAAGTACCAATAAAAATACAGGGAAGGTCAGGGACTGAGATTGGTTGTGAGAAGATAATGACTTTAAATGTGGGGCAATCATATGATGCTTCGGCATCTCTGAGTCAATCTTCTATTTCGAATGTTGAGCCCGGTACTTCTAGATCAGTTACTATGACTATTACTAACGATGGTAATGGCGTCGACACTATCCAGGTTAATGCTGCAAATGTGCCTTCTGGATGGCAAGTTTCCTTCTCACAATCATCTGTAACTCTTGCGAGTGGTAATCAAGGAAGTCTAACAATCGATGTCTCAGTACCAGAAGGTGCCGATGCAGGTTCAGATAGTATTACTTTCAATATAGGGCATGGAGGAGGTTCTACTCCTTACGATTCGAAAACTCTAACTGTTTCAGTAGCACAAGTTCATGACTTGACTTCCTCAATTATTTCAGATTCACAGAAAGGTAAATCTCAGCAAATAATTAGTTTCCCAATTGAAATTACAAACACCGGAAATGTAGATGACAATTTCAAGTTACAAGCATGTGATCCTAATGATGTAACTGGATGCAATGACCCATTATGGGAGTCATCATTTTCAAACTCTCAAGGTTCTACGATCACTCAGATAAATATAGCATCAGGAGTTACAAAAACTGTTTATCTCGATGTTACTATAGAGGGTGAAGAAAATGGAGATAGGGCATCAGTTTCGGCGGTGATTACTATTTTCGGAACTGAAAAGTCTTCATCTCATGAATTTACAATTTCTGTTTCAAACTTTAACTATGGCATGAGTATAACTCCTGTTAATCCGGGAGAAATTCCTGATGAATTACAGGTTCAGCTTCCTCCAGGTGGCATCGGTTCAGTATCTTTTTGGGTTGAAAACATTGGTGATTTCCCAAACGGTGACAATGCAGTTATTGCAGTTACTGGGATGGAATCGACTGTTTTACGAACTTTGAAGGTAAGTGGCGTAACTACTGACGAGCCATTCCACGTTGACATAGGTCCTGAGAATCGTGTGATGATAACACTCGATTTTGAAGTATTAGAAGGTGTCCAGAGTGGGGCTTCGGGAATGATTAAGGTTTCAGCGTCTTCAGAACTTAATGCAATAGAAAGTACTCATGTCGATTTACTAGTTGATGTAATCACCATTCATGATCTCCAATTCACTATTGAAGACGAAACTTCGAAGACCGTAACATACCCAGAAAAGGCAATTTTCAAAATGTTTGTTACTAATTACGGCAATGTAGAAGAAACAGTTGTGATAGAGTCATCAGAAGCACTGAGATTCTGGTCAGTAAATGCTGTTGACGATGAATTTAAATTGGCACCAGGTGAAACAAAAGAAGTAGAAGTTCGAGTAACTCCTCCTAATGATTTATTCCAAGATGATACCTATGATTTTACGATTATTGTAATGCCTAAAGGGCTTCCTGTAGCGGGGCAACCTCTAGACCTATCTGTAACTGCTGAGATTCCAATAGGGATTTCTTTCCTTTCCGATGACATGGTTCAGATTATGGGTTGGGTAGGGATATTAATCGGCGGACTGCTCGTCACTATTCTTTTCATCAGATCAAGAAAAGAGAGCCAAAGAATTATCAAAGCTCTCGAACTTGAATCTGAAAATTCTTCTGAAAAAGATTGAGTAGTCACATTACTTTTGTCTATTTTATTAGGTGGACTTGGTATTGACCGATTTTACTCCGGTTCAGTTCTTCTGGGCACGCTAAAACTTTTCACTCTTGGTGGATTAGGCCTTTGGTGGCTCATCGATCTTATCATGCTCATCACTGGAAATTACAAAGACGGGGACGGAAATCCTATCGTATCTAATTGATATTCGAACTGCTGACTTGAAACTCACTGTTAGGTTACACTTATTGCCCTAATTTTAGTGGGCGACACTAACGGTCCCTAAGGGACCGGGTTGTGAGCCCTATGACATCAGTCTCTGAAGCCTATCTTGCACTAGCAGTAATGACTTTGGTTGGCATAGGATTTCCTGTAGGAAGTTTCATCGCCTCTAGGCTTCTAAGGCCCGTTGTCGATCCAAATAACCCTACCAGAACACGTTCATGGCTACTTCCGGGTTATGAGGTGGATCAATCCTTGTACGTACGTCGTGAAAGTACGTATGAGTGTGGTTCAACACCTATTGGTGAAGCGCATATTAATTTCCACTTTCAGTATTATTGGTATGCGATTATATTCTTGGTTTTCGACATCGCATTCATGTTCCTAGCATTTGGTGGAATTATATCTATACAAGATGTTGATGTCACATCCAAGGCTGAAATTATGGGTGCTTTGACAACCATGTCAATATTCATTTTACTTATGGGCCTAGGTGTTTGGCACGTATTTAGGAAGAGAGGAAGAATCTACATTTGAGGTGATTGTAATGGCAGACGATACACAAAATTATTCTATGTTTAGTAGTAGACTATTGGTTGAAACAGTTGGAGATGTTACCGATGAAGCATTGAAGGCAAGTAGACTGAAAGATGTGATTGGAGTTTTAGCAGGACGTATTTTTAATTGGGGCCAAAGAAAATCTCTTTTCCCATTACATCTAGGAATCAAATGTTGCGCACTGGAAATGGCTGCAGCAGGAGCTAGTCGTTTTGATGCAGAGCGTTTTGGAGTTTTCTTTCGCTCTAGTCCTAGGCAATGTGATGTATTACTTGTAAACGGACCTATTAGTAAGAAATTTGCCGATCCAATAGTACGCCTATGGGAGCAAATGCCTGAGCCGAAATGGTGTATAGCGATGGGCGAATGTGCTATTTCAGGAGGTCCATATTTCCAGTCCTACAACATTCTTGAAGGAGTTGATACAATCATTCCTGTTGATGTATACATTCCTGGTTGCCCTCCACGACCAGAGGCTCTAATCGATGGTTTTGGTAAATTAAGGGAGAAAATAATTCGAATTGGAGCCATGCCAAGTCATTCAAGATTAGAAAGTGAGGCTCCAGTAATCATAGGAGATGCATGAGGGATTATTATGAGGATAGTTTCAGAAAAATCACAGCAAGAGGCGGCTGAGAAGTTAGCATCCTCTTTGGATAATATGGACGGAGTAGAGTCATCTGTAGATATTCGTACCAGTGGTACTCAGAATAGACCTATTGTTAACGCAACAGTTTCCCCTGAAAGTTGGAGGATGGTTGCTGAACACTTGAAGGAAAAACATTCAGTCGACCATTGTTCAATGATTACAGGTATTCATTGGCCAGAATCTTCTGATAAGACTTGGGAAGTCGTATACCATTTTTTAAGAACCGGAATTAAGAACCCACTTGTTGAGGAAGGTTTAGTAATTCCAAATATTGTGGATTTTTCAAAGGTTAAAGGAAAGAATGTACCTTTAGAAATTCAAATTAGTATTAAAATTGGAAATACTCGAACTCCTTCAGTTGCCAGCGTACAAGATCTTTGGGTCGGAGCAGATTGGAACGAAAAAGAAACCTGGGATTTAGTAGGGATTGATTTCGAAGGACATGATGGGATGAGGAGAGTGCTAAATCCACATGAATCTCCTGTAGGTTTCCATCCACTTCAGAAACAACATAAATTACGTTATCATGGCTTTGAAGAAATGTATGATGATGCTCAAGGTTTCATGCGTAAACCAGTTGATTCTAGTAGGGTAAAGTAGGTGAAAAAATGGCAGAAATGTGGATTTCAATGGGGCCTCAGCATCCAATGACTCATGGTCTTTGGACTTTGAAAATTAAAGTTGATGGAGAAACTGTCGTCGATACTGAACCAGATCTTGGTTATATTCATAGAGGTGTTGAAAAAATATGTGAATCACGTGACTTCACACAAATTACTACTTATTGTGACAGACTATGTTATGCATCAGCAAATACATGGTCTCACGCTTACATCTATGCTGCAGAAGACCTACTCGGAGTTGAAGTACCAGAGAGGGCTGAATATATTCGTCTAGTAGCAGTGGAAATTCAAAGGATTGCAAGTCATCTAATGTGGCTCGGCGCTTATGGCCCTGATATTGGAAACCTGAGTGTATTAGTTTGGTGTCTTAGAGAAAGAGAGATGATGATGGATTTATTACAAGAGTTAGGTGGCTCTAGAATGCATTATAATTTCCCTCGAATAGGAGGTGTCAAAAGAGATTTACCTCATGGTTTTGCTCTCAGAGCTAGGCATAAACTGAAGCTATTTTTAGATAGGATACAAGAATATGAGGCACTTTTCGATGAGTCAACAGTATTCTTAATTCGTAGTCAGGGAGTAGGTTATGCTAAACCTGAAGAAATGATTAATCATGGAGTTTCAGGGCCTAACATTCGTGCGGCAGGAGTCAACCACGACATACGTACATCACACCCGTATTCAGTTTACTCTGAGTTAGATTGGGAGCCAGCAGTAGAGCGTTCATCGATAAAGGGCGCAGATTGTTATGATAGGTATCGAATTAGAGTTGAAGAAATGCGTCAAAGTGCGAATCTAGTATTGCAAGCATTAGACAAGATTCCAGGAGGCGCCGAAACATATCATGAGCCAGGAGATCCTAAGATAATCGGTAAGGCACCAACTCGTGCTCCTGAAGGGACATCAGGCTCACACCACTTTGAAGATAGTAGGGGTGAATCAATGTTCTACATTGCTGGTGGAGGAGAGGGTCGCGGCAAAATGCCTTATCGTGTGTCAATTCGATCTCCAATGTTCATTACGATTCCATATGCTTCCAAGTGTATGATTGGATATAAGGTAGCAGATATTCCAGCAATCATGGGTTCATTCGACCCCTGTATTGGTGAGACAGATAGGTGAGATGAGATATATGGCAAGCAGTGACTGGTTAGATGTTCGTGGTTGGACAGAGTCATTAGTAGGTTGGTCAATGGACAAAACTCATGATGTTCTTCCTTCAAGCGATATAGATCTAGAATTTTCTATTACAAGGCCGAGATGGTTCCTCGAAGAACCGATTGTGTTCGGTTCTGAGATTAATCTTCAATCTGGTTTCGCAGACATACAACCCTCCTTAGAAGCATTTTTCGTTTCGACGATTATGTGCACAGTAGTTTTTACTACAATGATGTTGACTTTGATGGTCGTCCCTTACATCGAGAGGAAGTTCATAGGTCGTTTAATGGATAGAATTGGTGCCACCACTTCATTGAGAAGTTTGTGGATAGGAGAGGGTCCTTCTACTGCGGGAGATTGGTGGAATAAATTACCAATGGGCATGGGAGTCCCAATAGGTATGCTGAATAAGAGTTTGAATTCTGCATTCGGTAATAGTCATCACTTAGAAACAATTGATAGAGTGGGAAATCGAGGATACCATGGAATCTGGTTCCTATTCCCAGGTTTCTTCCAGGCATTGGCAGATTTCATGAAGTTCGCTACAAAAGAGCATTTAATACCAGAAAAAGCGGATAAATTAGTTTTTGAAGTTGCTCCTGTAATTATTATAGCAACAACAATAATGTGTTATGCCTTCATTCCATTCGGTCCTCATATTTGGGCAGCTAATCCAGATCTTTCCCTACTATTCCTTATGGCTATATTTGGAGTTGCACCTCTTGGAGTATTCTTCGCCGGTTGGGCATCAAATAACAAATATACATTGATTGGCGGAATGCGTTCTGCAGCGCAATTGACTGCATATGAAATCCCTCTGCTAATCACAGTACTTTCGATTGCAGTAATTAGCGGTTCTTTCAATATTCTTGAAATTGTAGACTTCCAGATTGAAACATCTGATACTTGGAATCTATTTATGCTTCCTTTGGGTGCTGCGCTATTCTTGATTACAATGATTGCAGAGGTTGAGAGAATTCCATTTGATATGCCTGAAGCAGAAGCTGAGCTCGTAGAAGGATGGTGGACTGAGTATGGAGGAATTCGTTGGGGTTTAATGTTCGCTGTGGAGATGATGAGAGCTTATGCTGCATGTATCCTATTTGCTATGTTCTTCCTTGGCGGATGGGAATTTCCATTCCAAGATACACTTTCTGGTATACCAGTGATTGGGACTATTGTAGATTTAATCCCTGGTTTAGTGGTCGTCTTACTCAAAGCATGGTTGCTCTTCGCTTTCTTTGTTTGGGTCCGTGCATCTTTACACAGGATTAGAACAGATCAGATTTTGGAATTTGGCTGGAGATACTTGCTCCCACTATCTATATTAAATCTTGCAATTGCAATGTATTTGCGTTTAGAAGTCTGGACAGGCACAAGTTGGCCTATTTGGGTTCCACCAGTGATCACAGTTCTAGGAATTATTCTGTTTGTTGTTTATGCAATAGATGAAGACAAAGATGCATTAGAGTATTCAAGAAGGCCTTACAGTACTCAAACATTGGATAAAGCATATCCAGGAAGTAGAAGAGATTAGGAGGTGAAAAAAATGGATTACAATACAGGACACCCTCACGCAACACCAAATTTTAGAAATCTAGTAATCAAACCTATGTGGATTACTTTGAAGACTGCACTCAGGACAGTCCCATATATCGGTAAAGCAAAATTCCTGAAAAATAATTATCATGGACAGAGAGCAAACCTCACTGATGAATTTACTTTGGAAAGAATTGGCGACAATCATCCTTCCTCTGGACAAATATATGCTGCGGACAGAGAATCATCGCCGGCTCTACCTTTCTTAGAAAGGCCGGTTACTATCATGTACCCGTATGAAAGACTTGAGGACATGGAGCCTTGGCTTTTCGTCCCAGGAAATTACAATGGAAGGATTGGAATTGTTTGGGAAACTTGTACTGCATGTAAAGCATGTGTGAAAGCTTGCCCTAATGATTGCCTTCACATGACTTCAGAAACTAGAGTCAATGTTCTTGATACAACTGATGAGGGAGATGAATGGCATGGACTTGGTAGTGAATTAGAATCTGGCGGTTTAGCCGCTAGAAGAAAAGAAACCTTTGAAGAAATCGAGGATTTTGATTTAATGCATGAACATACTGCACCTCCACAACAATATGACTTCGCAGAGGTCATTGATATTAGTGGAGACAAAGCAACAGTCCGATGGCAAGATGGTTCTGGTATTGAGTCTGTAGAAATGTCCTCTCTAAAGCCAGCGGAAGTAGAAATTGTCTCAGGCCGAATCGATATTGGAAGATGTATGTTCTGTGGTTTGTGTGCTGAAGCATGTCCTTTCGAGTCATTCTTTATGACAAATGAATATGATGGAATGACAGGATATACTAGAGAAGATCTTTGGTTTGATGCTGATCGTACTAGATTACTTCCGGTTGTACACCAGGAAAGAGTAGACATGGAATTAGCCAAGAGGGCTCAGAAAGAGAAAACTAAGCGTGAGAAAAAAGCAGCTAAAGCGGCTGCAGCCGCTAAATCGGAGGCATGATTTTATGGCAATAGATTTTGAAGCAATTGTTTTTGTAATTCTTTCCGCTGCTGCAATTATTGGTGCTCTTGGGTGTGTTTATGCTAGAAGAGTAGCTCATTCACTCCTCTCACTCATGCTTACATTTTTAGCAGTTGCTGGAGTCATGGTAATGGCATCAGCAGAAATGCTAGCAGCAATACAAATTTTAGTTTATCTTGGTTCTGTAATGCTTGTAGTTCAATTCGGTGTAATGCTTACCCGCCGTCAAATTCAAGAAGGTGATATTCAATGAAAGCACTTTCGGCGTTAACAAAACTAGGATTATTTGCCTTCATTTTAGTAATGCTGAACGAAGTAATGTCACATTCAATGTGGGGGGGATCATCATCTACTCCACCAACAACAATTGATTTCGCACTTTCACTATACGGTGACGAGTGGGCTATTGCAACCGTGATTCTGGGCGCTTTGTTAGCCATGGCTATGGTAGGGGCTTCTTACCTTGTACGTGATGAAAGACTAATCAATCTGATTTGGGATATGGGGGGCGAAGAGTCATGATAGACCCAAGTTGGATTTCTGGACTTGGAGTAATCCTCTTTGGAATAGGTCTTTTAGGCGCATTTACAAGAAAAAATGCCATTATTGTTTTGATGTGCATAGAAGTAATGTTGAATGCTGCAAATCTAAACTTTGTAGCTGGGGCGTCACATTATGGAGACGTTGATGGCTGGGTTTTCACTGCTATAGCAATAGCAATCGCAGCAGCAGAAGTTGCAATTGGTTTAGCGATTTTACTTTCCTTATACAGTACGCAGGAGACCATCTCTCTTGATGAAGCTAATATTTTGAGGAACTGAGGTGATTTTGATGGGTGAAACAAAAAATGAGTATCGTCTTCTTCTACCGCTATTGCCGTTTTTAGCCATAGTTCCTTACTTGGCTTTACAAGGTGAAAATACTTCTACGGATTTTGCTTGGATGATCGTAGTAGCTCCATTTATCGCTTTCCCGATTATTCTTATTACTGGGCAAGTGTATAATAAAAATGAAACCTGGAAAAATACGTTTAAGGAAGGGGGAATTCTAGGATTAGCAGCGCTTCTAGTATCTTTATCTACTACTATTTGGATTATCTATGATTATCTATTAGGTAGCGCAGATATTCAAAATAATGATGTTACAAGTTGGTTAGAGTGGATATCTTTTGATATCCTTCAATCAGATTACACAATGGCACAGAATCGAGTACTTGGTGTAGGTGTTTGGGTCGACTCTTTGACATTGATGCTTCTATTTGTAGCGACATTCTTGTGCTTCTTGATTTGTTGGTTCGCTATCGGCTACATGACTACAGATCCAATAAATGAGGATAGTAATCATCGTTTCTTTGCTGAGTTCGTTCTGTTCAGTCTGGGAATGTTTGGTATGGTACTTGCTGACAACTTCCTTTGGCTGTTTATTTTCTGGGAAGTTATGGGATTATGTTCATATCTATTGATAGGATTCTATTACTGGAAAGAAAGTGCGGCTTATGCGGCTAAGAAGGCATTTCTGACTACAAGAGTTGGTGACGTTTTCTTAATGGTAGGGTTATTTATCCTGTACGACATTTATGGTTCTCTGGATTTCGCAGTTGTTTTTGATGACCCTTCAACAGGTATTGGTGGTGCAGTAGTAGATTCGGGAGAATTATTTTGGGCTTTAATTATGCTATTTATTGGAGCAGTTGGTAAAAGTGCTCAATTCCCATTGCACGTGTGGTTACCCGATGCGATGGAAGGTCCAACTCCTGTGTCCGCATTAATTCACGCAGCTACGATGGTAAATGCTGGATTATACTTAGTTGCAAGATTAATGCCATTTGTCGATGTTCATCATCACGGTGTTTCAGGATTAGAAGACTTTGGATTGATAGTAGCCTGGATAGGAGGTATTACTGCATTTATGGCTGCATCTATTGCTTTTGTTCAGAATGATATCAAGAAGGTATTAGCATACTCTACAATGTCTCAATTAGCGTACATATTTACTGGTTTAGGTTCAGCACTTTATTTCTTAAATATAGATGAATATTATGCAGGATATTTTGTTCTTGGGGCCTCTCTTTTCCATCTTTTCAATCATGCAATGGCCAAAGGGATGCTGTTCATGGCAAGCGGTTCTGTAATTCATGAAGTTCATCATGCTCATGATCATCTACATCATGGTTCAGACCATGGAGATCATGATTTTGATCCTCAAGATATGAGAAATATGGGCGGACTAGCATCTAAATTGCCTATTACTGCTACTGCTATGATGTTCGGCTCTATGTCAATTATTGGAATACCTCTGATAGGAGGTTTTTGGTCTAAAGAGGGAATAATCGCCAAAACATGGTCTGCATATTTCCATGGCGAAACCCTGATGCTCGGCCCAGCTATACTAATTCTCGCAACTGCTGGAATGACTGGATTCTACATGTCTAGAATGTGGTTCATGACTTTTGCTGGAGAGCCTAAGAGTGAGGTTGTTGATCACGTACATGAATCAACTCCTTGGATTAAGGAACCACTAATTATACTTACAGTTATCACTGCTATCGGTGGCTTTGCACTAGCTGTTTTAGGTGTAGTCGACTTCCTTTCAAATAAATCAGATAATCTTTCTTTACATGGTCATGCAGATTCATTGCTTGGTCAAATTATCTATGAATTAGAGCATGCATTTTTACCAGAAGATATGAAACTTCGTCTTGTAGGTTGGGTAACAATATTCCTTTCTTTCATTGTCGGGCCTATCATGGCTTCAAGAGTACACGGAGGTAGACTCAAAGAAGGTGAGAAAGCTAATTTTCTTGTTGGCTGGTTAGTCAATCTTTCAGGTAAGTTTGGAAAACAGGATGTTTCATGGTTAGCAGAATCACAATTGTCAGAGGCTCTCGATAAAAGACTTTATTTCGATGATTTATATGAAGGTGTATTAGCACGTACAGTTATCCCCTTTGCCGATTTTACTGCTTGGTTTGATAGAAATATAATTGACGGAATAGTTAAACAAATAGAATCAAAATCAGTTCTTGGGTCATTTGAAATACGTAAGTTTACTACTGGAAGTGCTCGAGATTATATCTTAATGGCAACCGTAGGGGCTCTCTGTATATTCGTATTATTAATGGGGGTGAGTTCTTGAGTGATCCTTTGACAATTCTAACATTAACTCCAATTGGAGTAGGTTTGTTATTACTTATTTTACCTCAGCTATTACCAGGTAACCTAGCATCATCAATACGTAAATTTTCTCGTAATGTTAGTTTTGGAGTTTCGATGGCATTGTTTGCATTCGCAACATATCTTTCCTTCACCACTTTTGGGGGTATCGACTGGCTTGGAATCAATATGGGTGAATATGAATTAATGAATGATGAACCAGTTACTCTAATCGAATCAATTGGTGTATCATGGATTGTTGGCGTTGATGCACTTTCACTCCCAATGGTTTGGCTAACAGCTCTATTAATCCCTCTATCTATGTTGGTAGAATGGGATGCTAAAGAAGGCCATATTTTCCATCCATTGATACTTGTTATGGAAGGTGCTCTACTAGGTGTATTCGTAGTTTTAGATTTGTTTGTATTCTATGTATTCTGGGAAATGACACTGATACCAATGTTCTTTTTGATACTAGTTTGGGGCGGTGAAGATAGAAAATATGCTTCTATGAAGTTCTTCATCTACACATTCACTGCTAGCGTCATAATGCTGGTTGGAATTTTAATAATGTATTTCCATACTGGAGATGTATCAGGAGTATCTGGAACATTAACGGGTCATCACTTTAGTCTAGTAGAAATGAATACTGAAATGATTCAATCTGAGGGCCTCAGACATTTGGTTTGGATTTTGTTATTAATCGGATTTGCAACAAAAATGCCTAGCGTACCAGTTCATACTTGGCTTCCTGACGCTCACGTTCAGGCTCCGACTGCAGGCTCTATGTTATTGGCGGGTGTAATGCTGAAAATGGGAGCATATGGCTTCTTGAGAGTTGCAGTATCATTATTCCCTGAGTCAACAGTTGTTTTCACGCCAATTCTAATTTTCCTTGGTATGGCAAGTTTAGTCTATGGTGCTTGGGTGTGCATGGGACAAACCAATTTGAAAAGAATGGTTGCTTATTCATCAGTTTCTCATATGGGATTAATATTCTTAGGTATCGCTACGATGCAACCTTTAGGTATTGCCGGAGCTTTATTCATGATGTTTGCTCATGGTATTATTAGCCCTCTGTTGTTCGCTGTTGCGGGCGCTTTCAAACATCATTATCATACTTTAGAAATAGGATCAATGAGAGGAATTGCACATCATTCGCCGTATTTAGCCGCTCATATGATGCTTGGATGGATGGGGAGTTTAGGGCTCCCATTACTAGCAGGTTTCGTCGCTGAAGTAGCTATACTGATTGCTTTCTGGATGAGCTTTGGCTGGCTAGTTCTTCTACCCGCATTGACGTTAATTATTACTGCAGTATATTATCTAACATCTATGCAGAAGACTATTTTCGAGTCAAATGATAGACATCATGGTATACTTCCAGAGTCACTACATGGTGAAGAGCCTAGAGATATTACTTGGAATGAAAATACTAGTATGTTTATTCTAGGAATTCTCACTATTGCCTTTGGAATATTCCCATTAATATTCTTTGATATGATGTCTGATTGGTCAACGGAGTTTGTTCGAGAAGTGTTACTTAATCATCTGATTGAGCAGGGGGTGAAACCATGAATCTTCCAATTAATTCATCTGAAGCGGAATTAATAATTCCTGAATTAATCATGTTATTCGGTTTAGTTGCAATTATTCTTATTCCTAATTTAGGTAAAGCAAGTTTCCGAATACCACTAACAAGAATTCATGTTCCAGTTTTCATTGGAGGAAGTCGTTTCAAGAGTACTAATAATCCTAAATTACCAAATCAGATATCATTAATTATCTTCATATCTGCTTTATTCTTTGGACTTACTCAGAATTCTTATGGTCCAATAGGAGAAACACTAGAGGTTACACAATTCAGTCGTTTATTTTCTTTGATTTTCATCGCTGCACTGCTTCTTGCTACGATTGCAACTACACATAGACTCCCCGCTAGAGTTAACGTAAAGCCACCTAATGATAGCGATAGCGAGAATATTTCTATTAAGAAAATAGATGCTTTAATTGATAATCGTCGCCAAGTCGATTTCCATATTATTCTGATTATGGTTGGTCTTGGTATGAGTCTAATGTCTATGGCTACACATCTATTTATGCTATTCGTTTGTATTGAATTAGCATCTTTATCTTCGTATATCCTAGTTGCTTTCCACAAGGAAAGTAAGATAGGTGGCGAAGCAGGAATGAAGTATTTTATCGTAGGCTCAGTTGCTTCAGCAGTTGGAATTTATGGTATGTCTCTTCTCTATCTATGGAGTGGAGATCTCTCATTAGATGCTTTAGCAATGAAGTGGTCTGAATCACAATCAGTCGATCCTCTCGCCGGCATCGCAGTTGGTTTGATGTTGGTTGCATTCGGATTCAAAGTAGGGGCAGCGCCTTTCCATCTTGCGGCTCCTGATGCTTATTCTGGGGCCTCCTCACCTGTTGCAGGTTTACTAGCCACAGCCTCGAAAGCTATGGGATTCGTTGCTCTAATGAGAATCTTGGTATCGGTTACAATGCCTATTGAAGGCGAAGCGTTCTGGTACACTGCGATTGCAGTAATTGCAGTTGTCACTATGACCTGGGGTAACTTAGCTGCTCTGACTAGCAGTAATCCAAAGAGAATGTTGGCTTACTCCAGTGTTTCACATGCAGGATATATGTTAGCGGGTCTTGCTGCTATTGGTAGTGGCCTAGGTTCCGAAGAAGCAATTGAACTTGTATTAACAGCTATAGTATTCCATCTTGCTGTACTAGTAATTTTCAAGTTTGGAGCATTCTTGGTATTATCTCTTCTCGAAACAGAAGGAAGAAGTCACAGGTTGGAAGATCTACATGGACTTGCACGTAGAGACCCATTAGTTGCTGGTTCTATGTTCTTATTCATGTTGTCATTAGCAGGTGTTCCACCGTTGTCAGGATTTTTGTCGAAGTTTTTGATGATTAATGGAATAGTGAATATCTCTGCTGGCACAGGCGCATCAGATGCAACATCAGTTATCGATTGGTTATTTAGTGTTGAACCAGTATTTTGGTTGGCCTTTGCAATTGTAATAAATTCTGCCCTATCAATGTTTTATTATCTAAGAATTGGATTAGTTATGTTCTTTGAAGAACCAGAGGATAG
>DAJO01000039.1 GCA_002498985.1 Euryarchaeota archaeon UBA257 | reverse complement strand
GTCACTTTTAATTCAGAAATAATCCCAAGGAAAATATTACTTGAAGTATTTTTCACTTGTCATGATCCAACCCAATTAAATCGTCAAGGAAATGACATAGGTCCACAATATCGAAGTGTAGTTTACTACAAAAATGAGGAAGAGAAGTTAGATGTGAATGAAGTAATAGGATATCTTCAACAAAACTTTGTTGATGATATTGTTACTGAAGTGAGTCCATTAATTAATTTCTATGTAGCTGAAAATTATCATCATAATTATTTTGCAAATAATCCAAATAACCCTTATTGTGCCATGGTTGTAAGTCCGAAGATTTCCAAAACAAGGGCCAAACATGCATCTCTATATGAGTAAGAAAAACTTTTTCGATTTCTTCTTTCTATATCGAAATCACATAATTAAAAGATTAATCTTGGGTAATATTCAACTATTGATTAAAAGTCAATCTACTATATGGCTTCTAATGCGACAGGAGAAACCACGTCGCCTTACGATAAAGCATGGACAATTCACGCTTCAATAATAGGTTTGAATATGGGTAATATTTTGTTCCGCGGTTTAGAATTAGATCAAGCAGATCCTGACATGGTAGTAGTTACTGGACTGACGATTCTTGCTGCTGCACTTCCTTTTCAAGCTATATTTTTCCTTATAAATTCCTATATTAGAGAATTTGATGGTACCAACGAGTTAGAATATGTGATGCTGGAAAGATTACTAATAATTTGTCAAGTAATTTCTTATTCTTCACTGATTGGAATAGCGATTCTTATGACAAATACTCACTATTATATGGGGACTGCATTCATCATTTCTGCAATTTTAGCTGTATTATTCTTGAGAACAGCATCAAATCAAGCAGATACGTTGTCCAGAATGTCAAGGTAGTGAAGGGGTGACATTCATGGCAGGTGGTGTTTCAGTTAGTCCCATGTCGGACGCACTTCAATTCCCAAGTGTTCCACCAGAATCCCCTTGGGAGGCATATCTATTACTCTTAATTGTCCCATTTTTACTAAGATTATTACTAATTGCACCACCTTTGATAGATTTAGTAAACACATATGCTCCCCCTGGAAATAGAACCGGTCATATCAAGTGGTTCTTAACCAAATTTAAGAAGCTACCAATGGAGGGATTTTGGAAGATTGTCATGAATGAAGTTCTTTCATTCATTTTACCTGCTCTAGTTGCATTAACTGCTAGATTACTAATTGATGGAGATATAGGTTGGAATAGCTGGATAGAAACTCCTGAATCTGGTAAAATATTATTGATTTTGGCCGGTATTATCTGGTTAGTAGTCGATTTCGGTAAGGTTACTCGTTCTAGAAAAAATATTCAGACTATCGCTAAGTATAATCTAACTACTGCTAAGATATTTGTAGAAGGCACAGTAGTAAGTAGAGAATTTCTAAAAACTGTAGATGAATTTACTATACCTAGGCCTTGGAGAGAGATAATTGATATTTCTGAAGATGATGACGGCATTCACAAACCAGAACAGAGAAATCCATTGCAAGACATTTTCACAAATCTACTTGACAAAGGAGTAGATATGCTAGAAGAAGTTTTGGCTAAGGCCAAAGATCCAGCTTCAGGAATGATTGAGAAGATTGATACCGAAATACGAGAACGTATCACGACTCAAGTTCAAACATCTTCTAAATCTCTTTTCAGAGATGTGATTTTCTCTATTGCACCTATTGTTGTATTAATTCTTCTTCAGAATTTTATAGGCTAGTTTTAATATTATTTTTGGAAAACTTTTTTTCTTTTGGTGAAGCAAATAAAATCCACCCCATTCCTATAATAATCTGAATAAATGCTGATAGTGCAATTACTTCTCTCAATTCTAGGAGATTATTCTCTAGTATAAGTGCAGCAGCCAGTGCCGAGCAACCCATGGTAAATGTGATCACTAAGTAATCTGTACCTGCCACTCTACCTCTCCATTCATCACCAGAACGAATTTGAAGCATTGTGGTTGAATAAACCCAGTTAACGCCCGAACTAGCATGTGCACAGAACACTAATAGCAATAGGATATCGGTCCATTCAAAATAAGCAACTAAGAGATAAAATATCCCTGATATGCCCACTGAAACACCTAGGAGGTATGGTAAAAAGTCTCTTTTTTCCATTAATGGTCTAGCGATTATCGGGCCGAAACCGGAACCAAAGCCTCTGATCATAAATAGCAAACCTATTCCTGCAGCTAATTCTCCAAAACTAGTTTCCATGCCAATTAAAATTAGTAAGAATACTTGTGCTCCCCCTCCTGATGCCCACATTCCTTTAGCAAACACAACTCTACCGATTGCCGGTTCACTACGAATATATTTCCAACCGGAAATAATTTCACTAAACGCAGATTTAGGTGTGAGCTTACCTTTAACAGGGTTATCAGGTCCACCAGGAGGTAGAGTAGATATTAATAAAATCGAAAGTAAAAAGGTTGAACAATCGATCCATAAAGCAGTAGTAATTCCAAATTCTGAGATCGTTAAGCCTCCTATTCCTGCACCAATTCCCAAGGCTACAGACCACCCCCCGGAACCTAATGCATTTGCTGTAATCAGTTCATCATTTGAACAAATTTTAGGAAGGTATGAAAATTCAGCAGGATCAAACAGCGATTTTGCTAAGACCATAATAAATGCAAGAAAATAGTATGAAAATAAATTATTAAGAAGGTTAAATGAGACTACAGAAACCAAAGCTGACAGAGAAATAAAATTAGATAACATCATTAATCCTTTTCTGGAATATCTATCTGCAAACATACCTGAAAAAGGATCACATAAAGCCATTCCAAAGCTTCTAGTTACTAATACACCAGCAATTGCTAGAGGAGAATTATCAGTTGCTTCTCCTGCTAGAATGAACAGTGCAATAACAGTGAACCAGTCCCCAATATACGATATCATATCTGCCGTAAACAACCGGCGAAATGGCTTATTTTCTTTCAAGAGTTGAAAGTATCCTATGCCACTCATAATCTTCGCATAACTTATGTATTATCATACTGATGCTTCGTCATAACTAATAAGACTGAACTGTCATCGCAAGTATCATGGTTGAGGACCGCTTGGTATGGATAGATCTTGAAATGACAGGTTTAGACCCTGATGAAAATACAATCATTGAGATTGCTACAATTGTTACTGAAGGAGATTTATCCATAGTTGCTGAAGGACCTAGCTTCGCAATCTCAGTTTCAGAAGAAGACTTAGTAAAAATGGATGATTGGAATGTTTCCCACCATACTCAAAATGGATTGATAGAAAGAGTGCGTTCATCCAATATTACTATGAGTGAAGCAGAAAATCTAACATTAGAATTTTTACAGTTACATTGTCTAGCTGGTGTTCCACCACTGTGTGGAAATACAATCGGTCAAGACCGTCGGTTTTTACGTAGATATATGCCAACTCTACACGCCTTTTTCCATTATCGAAGTGTTGATGTTACGAGTGTGAAAGAATTGGTAAGGAGATGGTATCCTGATGTACCAAAATGGAGGAATAATTCTGGCCACAGAGCATTGGAGGATATTAGAGGAAGTATTGGGGAACTATCATATTACAGAGAAAATATTTTCTTGAGTGATTAGAATGAGATATTATTATGAATGATAGTAATTATCAAATCTTATCTCAATTAAGGTATAATGTAATTACCAAAATGAGGACCTTTGTTGACATAAATAATGAAAGATTTTTTCCGGATTATGAGTTATCTCAATTATCTGAAATAGAAATTTCTTTCCTTACTCGAAATTCTATTTCAAGGCATGGTCTTACAACTAATTTCGATAAATCTAAGAAAATCAGTTCAAGTAATTGTATAGTTAAACTGAATAGAAATTTATTTGAAAAAAAATATTTACCATATGCCGAATTCGTACTTTTTCACGAATATATTCACTGTTTAGGGAATTTTTCCCATAATGAAAATTTCCGTCAATTAGAAAATCTCTGGCCTAATATTGGGGAAATGAATACTTTTGGAAGACAATTAACTAGAGAATTACAGGAAACTAAGTCTCAATGGGCTTGGACATGTTCTAAATGTGGATTTATTGTAAAACGTAGTTCACGAAAATTTAGAAGTAATTATTTCCATAAAGAATGTCTTGGTAAGTTAGAGAACATACCTATTAATCGTCCCACCAGTTTGGAACATTAAACCAATTCTCATGATCAACTGGCCTATCTATGGTGGGTAAAGTAAGTACTTGATAACCTGCAAATATTGTCATTCCTGCAGAAGCACATGGGGAAGGGAGATAGTCTTCTCCAGATTCGGAGACTACTAATTGAATTGTATGTCCTTTAGGTACAATCACATCCATTGGATTAAATTCCATTAACATCCTATAACTTGTCATGGGAGATGTGGCCTTTGCTTCGTAACCTCCATCTCTATACCTAACATCCATAGTTGCATGTCCTAACCTTAAACCAGAAGTTCCATCGAACATAGTTACGAATAATTGCCCTCCATTGCAAGTATTTGTTCTAGCATCAATATGTAATGTTGGTAGTCCGGAAATATGCATATCTTCTGTTAGTGGTTGACTGGTAATAGTCATTGATTGTTGTGAATTAACAGTTCCTGACATTCCTCCATCCCAGTCTGCAATTGCATATTGAACATTTGTAGTATCTTCTGCAGGCCATGTTTCTTCAATATGCCACTGCCCATCATTTCTTTGTACTTGGACATAAGACTCGGGTTCATCTCCAATTCCTTTCAAGTAATACTCAAACCATGGATATAGTTCAACTGCCCAATCCATTCTTGAGACGCTAGGAAATGCTTCAGCGCCATATCCTGATTCTAGCCCTTCATGGACACTTGGCTGATCTGGGTAGTTATGCCCCCACTGTCCTGAAATAGTCCTAACATTTATACCAGCATCTTTCAATAATTGATGGGTTGGAAATGCATGATATGGGTCAACATTCCAATCTTGTAAACCCCAAACGATGTATACGCTTCCATTATAATTATCAATGACATCTTGTAAATGATATCTCTCATCCCAATAATCATTCCATTCATCTCCGCCAAGTCCTGCTCCGAACCAAGTAGTGAATGGACTCAAAGGCCCAATAGCATCATCAGTACAAAATCTCATATCATCACTTGTAGCATCTGCAGTTGCTCCTTCATACAGAACATCGTATAGCATTGCCCTAGCTTCACTGGAACCATTCCTGTAGAACATCTGTTGGACTCCTATAGATCCAGAAATTGGAACAATAGTTTTCAGATGTTCTGATGGATTCTGAGCGGCTTCCCAGTTTGTTGTTCCAGCATATGATTTTCCCATTAGTCCAACGTTTCCGTTTGACCAATCTTGTTCCCCAAGCCAATGAACCGCTGCTTGTATTCCTATTTGCTCGCCAAGACCTTTTACATCTTGACAATGGGTTGATTGACCTGTACCAAATGTTGAAATCTGTGCTAGAGCATATCCATGCGGAACAAATTCCTCTAGAACCCATAATCCAACTCCCGCATCAGGAACTGTATTCGGATTCGAATCATCTCCTACTACCCCTTCTCCTCCAAAGTCATAGTATGGATGTACCGTTGCAATTACGGGTACTTCTGTACCGTTTGGTACATCTGGCATCCATAGAGAGATATGCATTAATGCTGGTCCAGGATATCCTACATCTTGTTCAGATAATGGTAGTTCGACTTCTACAAAGTGTTCTGTTGGACCTGACCAAGAGTACATTCCGTCAACTGGTAATTGGCTTCTCCATCCAGTCATATTTAATTCCATATTTTCTCTTTCATGGATTGGAGTTTCCCACCATTCATCGTTTTCATCGATTTGTTTTGTTTCCTCGGTAAAGCAACCAGCTAATGTAGGCACAGTCATGAGTAAACACATCATGAGTGCGAGAGTGCGCATATACTTCCGAATTTATGATAGGATAAAATATAGACTGTGTTTTTGTGTAATGATTTCACTATCTTTTTTCTATTTGTATGTCTAAAACTAAGTGGTCCCAATGTGGTGCATAAGACTTAATTTTATTAATTTTATAATTAGTAATAATATAATTATAATCTATTTTTTGTAATTTTTCAGATGTTTCTAAGAGAAATTTCTCATGATTGTTAGACGGTGATAATCCATGTATATGCAGCATCCCCCCTTCTTCTTTTATGCATTTTAAAGCTACATGATAGGACTCTTCAGCAGTAGGTAGTAGGCCAAGTAATACTCTGTCAGCTATATTCTCTAAATTATCTGTAGTTTCCCGATTATCACCTTCAATAATAGTACATTTTTTCTCCACATTATTGTTCTCAAGGTTATATTTTAATGCATCAATAGAATTAATATTCCACTCACAAGAATAAACATGTTTAACATTATTTTTTACTAATATTGGTATTGTATAGTATCCAATCCCACAGAATAAATCAACCACTACTTCATTTTCTGAAACTACCTCCCCCATCCTTCTCCTTTCATTAATATTACCTGAAGAAAACATACACTGTTTTATATGATAGCCATATTTTATTCCACTTTCTTTTCTAATTACCCAATCATCTTCTCCAACCAACATTTCCACAGTCGATTCTCTTTTTTCACCTATTATCTCTCCAGATCTAGCTAACCTTTCTACATTCAAACTTTGACAAATCTTAATCCAAAATTCATCACTAATTATAGGTTTCCAATGTTCTTTTCTAAAAGATGAATTTGGGATCAGAGCAATATCATCAAATTTTTCCCAACGGTTGGGCAAGTCTCCTATTAATTCAACTATTTTTTCCTCTTCTAAACCTTTTAGTTTTAATAAAGAATTAATATTTTCTCGAAGTTGAGAACTAGGTTTCTCCCCACTCATCGATGTCTCCGAGATGCAAGATGGATTCAGACTTATGGTAGATGACTTTCTCCAACTAATCATGCAGCGTATAGCAGTGTTACTGGTTTTGCTGCTTATTTCTCCAGTTTATTCAGCTTCTCCACCCCCTGGAGAGCCAGATGTTGAAAATGATATATGTTCAACTTGGAACAGTCAGAGTGGTATTTGTGATGATTACCAATCTGTTCTTGATGGCTCGAGTATAAGTGAATGGATTAAGTCATCAATTGTCCTAAATGTAGTTGATGCAGATAGCGTATCTTTAACCATATCAACCGCCGTACATGAATTGTCACGTTCTGACCTAGATTTAGAAGACTTAGATTTAGAGGGTGATAGCAGTTTAGATGATGGAGTTCCCGCAGATTACATTAGGAATTATCTGAATTTTGAAAGAAATGGTTTTACAGTTGAAGAGAAAATGGTCTCTTTAATTCAGACAAATATGAGGGAGTATATTGAAGACAATTTTGACTATACTGAGGAATCACTTCTTAATACTATTTCATCTGTAGATTTTTCATCAACAGAAAATTTACAATGCACTTATGATAATTCACAAGATTCTATTGATGAAGTAAACGGTCGGGCGAATGATCCATTCAATCCTCCAATTTGCTTCAGGGGTGTATTTATCCTAACCATGGATCCTAGTAATCTAGGTATTAAAGATAATACTGGAGACTTAGATAGAATTATTCGAGGACTTTTGATAATGGGAGGAGATGTTGAGTCTTCATTCAATGCCAAAGCATTACCTGGGCATTACGTAGAATTAACTGTATTTCCTCCCGATTATTCAACTGCATTTGAAATAGAAAGTCCAGGAATATTATTCACAAAAAATATACAAAATCAGATATCTCAAAAATACGGTCATTTATCTCTGGATAATACCCAATCAGAGGATTTAAATTCTGATATTTCAGAAAGTCTGATTATGAGAATTAAAAATAGAGATTCGTCTACGACATTATTGATTGATAATCAACAACCATCTTTGTCAATAGATGTATTGATTGATGCTAGAGACTCAAGTAATACTGAAATTCAGATGATATTATCTATACATCATCTTGATTCAGATACTTTGGATAACTGGTTAGTTGATTTTGATGACGATAAAATGAACCTTCCAATAATCACATCAGATGGGATAAGAATGCTAGATTATGAGTTAGAAGAAGATCTATCTCCTCTCCTACAAGGAATTCCAATAGAAGGAATTTCAGAGGGTTTTTCAGATTTATTTGGTACAGAAATAAATTTTTTCCAGCCAACCTTTGCCCCCTCAGATGATTTTGGAGGATTAGATTTTAGACATCAGAATGGAGAAACTTGTGATGAAATGTTAGAGGTTAGATATTGTTTAGAAGATAATAATCCAATGTCTGGCGATAATCCTATCTTTATTCAATCAAGTTCTCAACCTGTTCAAGTTCAAATGTCAAATATTATTGAAAATATGCTAGGCTCTAGTTTGGGAGATATTTCTACTTTGGACTTTTCAATACTTAATGATGAAGATCTTGCAGCAGCGATGAGTATTATGGAAATTGATTTTTCAGCAAAATCTGAATGGTTACAGGAAATATTACCAACAGATTTTCCAAACACCAACATCAATTTAGAATTACTTCTTCCTGAATGGATTCGATCTACTGGGCAAGAAAGTTCTATGATTGAAATCATTTCATTATTTTACGATGAGACAATCTTTAATTCTGGATTTGAGGGGACAAGAACTTTTGATTGGAGACATCCAATCTGTTTAAATTCAGTTCCCTGTGAAGATTCATCTGATGATTTAATTTGTTCATCCAAACAAGCCACATGTGTTACCTCTAAAGCAGAATTTTTCCTTAATAATATCGCAATAAATGAATTAAGTCGAGAAATAAATATCGATTTCGATGCTGAATTAACTTTCTCTATTCATCGATTAGATATTGACCTGGGTGAAGATAATATCGAATTACAACCAATTCCATCTGATTTAATCCGTAGAGCTATAGCAATTGGTGACAGGAAAAGTCCATCTTTTGACACACAAATAAATAGTCAAGGGGGACTATTAGGAGGGTCAGAAATAATGGCACCGTTAGATTTTGGAAATGGAAATAAAATTAATGTCACGATATCTAATTCGGGAATGTCAAAATTAGCCGAAGATTTGAATGAGATTTTTCCTGTATTGGTCAGTGAAAATGAGATTTCTGGCTTTCCATTAGATCTAGGATTTGCTAAATATGAGTTGAACGCCAACTTAATCAGCACTCCTTTCATATTTAATAATGAGAATTATCAGATTCCAGAATCAATCACTCCTTCTGATTTACAACCAATAAATTTCTCAGCGTCAATAAAAAATGCAGAGATGAGTATTTCTTCTATCGATGATCAAATCAATCTCGATATTCATAGAGCATCGTTTGGATATTATCAATCAGCATTAGAATGGCCATTTGGAGACCCTATAACTAGTGATTTTGGTTTCACATTTGAAAATTCACAGATGCAACAACAAATTTTTCCAATAATGGAACACACTATTTTTGGAACAATACGTTCTTCATCATTGATAGTAATACACATGCCAGATGAAATTCGATTCTCTTCTTTTGAGAGTTCAAATGGACTTGGGAATCTTGATGAAATCGAGGGAAAGCAAGTATTAACATATCTTACACCTGTTTGTCCTGAATCATTAACATGGGATGATTGCAGGAAGAATTCTGATTTAGTGACATATAACCTTGAATATAGTTGGTCATTTATTTTCGTTGAATTAGTTCCTTATGTGATAATTTTAGTTTCATTATTGGTTTTATTCACCGTTCGCCTAGTTAGGAGAAGGAAAGAAAAGAAACTCGTAAAAATACATGAACAGGAATTGTTACAAAGCGAAATTACCGAAGTCGCAGCCGTAGAAGCGTTTGGCTCGCTTGATTCTCCTGTTGTAGTTGCTAATGAATCATTTTTTGATACAGAAGATCTAGAGGATAATGAATAATATGAATTAAACTAGTTCTGAATATATTTTTTCAGACATTTCTTTACCTATTCCTGGAACCTTTTGTAGTTCTTCAATTGATGCGAATTTAATATTTTTATAACTTCCAAAATGAACCATTAACGCTTGTATTTTTTTCGCCCCCAAACCTTCTATATTTTCAAGCGGATTTTTCAAAGTATTTTTCCCTCTTCTTTTTCGATGATATTTATTAACAAATCTATGAGCTTCATCTCTGGAATGTATTAACACTCTTCCTTTCCTATCAATTTTAATTGGCTCCATCCCTTTACGAAAAATTGTTTCTTCTTTTTTAGCTAATGCAGCTACATGAAAAACATCATTCAAATTATGCTCTTCTAGTAAATAGTTTATAGTGTCAAGATGAGTTTTACCTCCATCAAGTAATAGTAAATCAGGCCATACTTCTTGTCTTTTCAGCCATCTTTCAACTACTTCTGACATCATTTTAAGATCATCTAATGCTTCACCTTTGACTCTATATGTTCTGTATTCTTTCTTTGATGGTCTTCCTTTCCTCAACACTACAGAAGCCCCAACTCTCTCACTTCCTTGTAATTGTGCCATATCAAAACAAACAATATGGTCTAGAGATTCCATTTTCAACAATCTTGCACCATCTTCAGCGGCTATTTTCTCTAAGTTTCCTGAACGTTTATTCTTCTGTCTAGTGACTTGTATTTCTGCATTTTTTGTGGCCATTTTTTGTAGCTTTGCAAGTTCTCCTCTTAGAGGGACTCTCGTTTCAACCTTCTTTCCCTTTCTTTCAGTGAGCCATTCTTGCATTACTTTTGTTACCGGGGTTGGTAATAGGATTGTTTTCGGCGGTTTTCTATTGGAATAATGTTCAGACAATACTAATGAAACAGATTCAGAAATATCACCTTTGTGAATCAATGGATAGTTTACTTCGCCCTGGATGATTCCATCTTTGGCATGAAGAATTACTACTACTGCAAAATCTTCTCTTTGAGAAAATCCTATAGCATCACAGTCTTGATAAAACCTTGAATTAATTATTTGTTGCGATACTGTAGATTGAATAGAACTTATTAGGTCTCTAATCTCTCCTGCCTTTTCAAATTCTAATTTTTTAGAATAGAGATTCATTTCTATATTTAGTTCTTGAATTATTTTTCCTGCATTACCATCCAAAACACTTGATACCATTTTTACAATTTCAGAATATCCTTCCGGATTAACACAAGGTCCTCTACAGAGACCGATATGCTTAGCAAAGCAACCATCTTTTCCATTACAATCTTTATCTCTTATTCCAAACTGTCTTCTCAATAATTGAATAACTCTTTTTGCTGCACCTGCATCTGGAAATGGTCCCCAACGTTTATCATTCTCTGCTGGGAATCTAGTATAGAGAATTCTAGGGTATTCTTCGTTTGTAAGGGATATAAATGGATAAGATTTATCATCTTTCAATCTAGAATTATACTTCGGTTTATGCTTACGGATTAGCTCTCTTTCAAGAACCAGCGCTTCATTTGGATTCTGAGTTACAATAAAATCAATTTTATCTGAGTTTATTACTAACTTTGGTATCATTTCTCTATCGGGATTTTTTGAGAAATAAGACCGGACTCTTTCTTTCAAATTATTTGCTTTACCAACGTATAATACCCGTTCATTTTTTTGCTTAAAAAGATATACTCCGGGCCTACTTGGGAGATNNTCAATTTGACTACCCTCGAGTGCCATAACAGTATGAACGGGATAGGTGAATACCCATGAACCCTAGACCTACTCGAGTGTCATGCTCAGCGACACTGAGAGGGGTATTCTTTCGCGACTTTCAGAGTTTAGTGAAGAAATAGAAGCAAGTTGGGACGTACCTAGAGCCCTTTCGTTACCTGGGCTTGCAGATTCTCTTGGGCTTGTCCGTTCTTCACTACATAAACCATTATCTAAGCTTGAAGAGGAAGGTCTAGTTTTCACTCGGGTTGCTCATGTCATTGGAGGAGGATCTCGAAAACGAAAGGTGATTCATATTACTTCTCTTGGTAGAGAAAAGGTCAATACTTTCGAAAATAATCTTCTAATTAAAAATGGTAAATTATTTGGGACATTTCCAGATATCTCTAAAATATTCGGTAGAGAAAATGATAAACAAATATTAACAAAACAGATATTTGAAGGAGACAGTATTTTTCTCAGTGGATTACCCGGGATTGGTAAGACAAGCCTTGTTAGAAACATAGTTCCTGAGATTCTTGAGTTTGGGTGGACCGTAAGGTGGGCAACCTGTTATTCAAATACAGACATCTCAGATATCGCTTTACAATGGACTGAAAAAAAATCTCTACGCGACATATCTTCTTTAACTTCATACTGTGGTAAGAATAAAAATCTACTAATAATCGATGAAATACAAGAAGTACATCCTAGACACATAGATAGTATTGGAAAGTTATTGAATCAATTAAAAGACAGTAGAGCATCGATATTAGTAATTGTTCGTTCGCCAAATCCTCTCAATTATATAGAAGGTTTTTCGGAATATCGACTTTTAGGATTGGACGAAATTGAAGGTAAAAATCTTCTTCCAAAAGATATAGATCAAGTTAAGGCATTAGAAATTGTTTCAGCATTGGGAGGACATCCTCTTGCATTGCACTTATGGAGCCCTGAAAGTGAATTACCCGAAGAAGTTGAGGCTGTTCAGAATTTTGTTGAATCTAATGTGATTAGCAAATTGACTAGGGATGCTCTTTTGACATTAGATGAGCTAAGTTTGAGTCCTATTCCTCTAAACGTAAATGAAATTTTTGATTCTAATGGAATTGGCGAATTAGATGATTCCGCTATTCTACGTTGGTTCGAGCAAAAATCAGAACCTCACCATTTAATTAGAAATGTTCGCCGTTCTTTGTGGTCAGATATTGAAAGAGAAAAGATGCATGAAAAAGCGGCTAATTATTGGTCTGAAAGAGAAGGTGACGAAGCTCTTTGGATTGAAACATATCATAAAATCAATTCTAAGAGTTTTCAAAATAATAGTTTGATAAATAATATTTCCATTATTTCCAAAGAAAACAGCGCTATAGCCGCATTACTAATAGAGGATGCAATAAAGATTGAAGATAGTGATGATCTACGTTTCAAAGCAGTTGATATTGCATTTGAAAGAGCAGAATATGAAATTATTAACAACCATCTTTCTATGATTGATGACAGCCCTCAAAAGAAGATTAGAACAGCCAGATTGCTCAGAATTAATGGAGATATTGATTCCGCTAAAGAATTAGAAAATGAATGCTTATCATTTTTTTCTGCCGCAGATAAAATAAGATTCAAAATTTCAATGTTAGTAAGAAAATTTGATGATAGAATTCCTAGGAAAATAGAAATTCTTCTAGCAGAAGAAATTCTTTCAGAGATATATAATTTAGATTTTGAAAACATATCTGACACCGATCGTTATACCGCTGAATTAACATTAAATTTACTCAAACATTCCATTGCCTTAGACACCTCTAATTTGACTCTAGCGTCACAATCAAGATCAGAGTTAGAAATCATACTTTCAAATAATCAAGAACATCTAATGTTGCTTGACTTACGCGCAAAATTAGCAATTTCTAATTCATCTGAATTGATTGATTTAACTTTAGAATCTGTTCATTCTTTTATTCAGACTTGTTCAGATCAATTAAAGAAAATAAGTATTATTCATTCCACTTTGGAAGTTACCAAACCTGATTTCCCTGATTGGTTGATAGAGTCTCATGATGGATTATTTCAACAACCATTGAGAGAGGATTTAGCAGCCCATAGGAGGATGAGTGCTCAATGTTGGTATTGGAGAGGAGTAATTCACCAATCTCATCGGTTATCATATTGGCAGGAAGCAATACATCGTTTTCGTGCTGCTGAATGTAATCAAGCTGCAAATGAATTATTGAAAGAATTGACCAAGTCAATCTAATTAGATTTCAGCACCAATTAAAGTTCTAGTTTCGTAAATCCCCTCTACAGAACGTATTTCTTGTACAATACACTGAGTTAATTCCGATTCACTCTCCGCTTCTACCTTCACAAAAAGATCGTGATTTCCGAAAACTATCCATTGTCCCTTAACGCAATCAATCTTGCTTACCTCTTCTCTAACTTGGACTTCACAACCCGGTTCAGTTGTTATTAAAATGAATCCTACTGCCAAATTTATGCCTCCACCGCTATCAGAGTCTCAGTTTTCTGAACTCCTGGAATTGAGCGCATATTACCAATCAAGGTTTTCGCCATTTCTTTTTCATCTTCGAAATCAATTCTTGCTACAAGATCATATTCTCCATATGCTACATGAGTCTCGCTTACACTATCAATTTCCAACAGTGCAAGATATACCTCCAACTCTCTCTGTGGCTGGCATTTGAATAATACAAAGGCAGTACTCATTCTTATCCTCATCATTAGCGCGCTGACTTACACTTTATTATGACTCGTTTATTATACTATATCTCCAGACTCATTTGTCCACCATTGATATATGCTGTAGCACTGCCGTTGATTCATGCCCGCCCCGTATTCTCCTGAATTTAGGCGTGCAATTTTTCTAGTTTCTATTCTCTTATTTTCTTCAGTTATATTTGCTCCAATGACTTCTTTAGCATCTTTTTCTAAATCAACCACTGTTTGGAATGGTACAATAAATTTAGTTGATGGGTATACAGTAGAAAGCGGAGAAATACTGATTGTAGAGGCAGGTACTGAAATTAATTTAGGAGATGACAAAGATATCTTAATTGCAGGTAGGATAACCATACAGGGTAGTTCATCTTCACCAGTAATTCTTAATTCAATAATTGGCAATCATGATGGTTTAATTTTTAATTCATCTAGTAATGGTCTTGGGTCAATAATAGATAATTTAACGATTAGAAATTCTGAATATGGGATTACAATTTATGGGAGTAATCCCACTATCAATAATTTAACAGTTGAAAATGCCGACTTAGTCGCCATCGATCTTTTTGATTCAGCATCTCCTAGAATTAATGATTTGATAATTGAGGGTGGAGGACAAGATATCCCTCTTAATACAAATTGGAGGAAGGGCATTGGCTTATCAGTGGGGGCGTCGTCAAGCCCTATAGTTAATGGAGCATTAATCAATGATTTAGTAACTCGTGGCCTGAATTACTGGGGCAATTCTGGAGGTATAATTAGTAACCTTCATGTTAGCAATATTAGCGGCGCTACAACCACTATTGCGGCAGGAATTTGGGTTGAAGATTCATTACCTTTAATCATTGATTCAAGCGTTAAACGTTCAGATAATGGAATTTATGTTAGGCACATTACACAAGGTTGGAATACAAGGCCTACATTTACTAACGTTATAGTTGAAGATAGTCAATATCGAGGAGTCATGGTTGAACAATATAATCATAGTCAATTTTCCAATCTTCCAATGAATGCAGTCTTTACAAATTTAATTATCAGAGGTACTGGAGGCATTGATGCAAAGACTCCCGGACTTGGTATTGCAGCACTAGATGTGAATACTAGTGGAATAAAAATTGAAGGTGCCTTAATTGAAAATAATCCTGTAGTTGGATTTAGGGCATATATGATTGACTCATCTATGATAGTGAATAATTTGACATTATTAGGTAATGGCGAAAATGACCTTTCAGTCCCGTTTAATGATAGAGCAGGGCTGTTTTGGCGGTCATCGAATTGGGGTACTTCCGGGCCTCCAACTTTGAATAATTTAGTAGTCAGAAATTCGTCTGGTCCGGGAATTCTTCTATGGAAAGGTGGGGTGCGCGGTACTAACTGGGAAACCTCTGAAAATGGTGCTAGCGGTGTTGATTTCAGAGAATTTCATCCCGATGTTAATGCTATACAAAGTATGAATAATACAGGTCACGGTGTCTCTGTTCGAGATTCTAGCAATGTTGAGCTAGAATATATCGTGACTTCTGGTAATGGAGTGGGTTCGCTATCTGCAAATCTTGGCTCTGGGTTTTATTTTGATGAATCTAACGACGTTGTAAGTGGAGGTAAGAATGTATCTTGCTATGTTTGTACATCAATTGATGATAATTATGGGATTACTGTTGAAGATAGTATAGATTTACAACTCGACACATTAACAATAATAAATTCGATTAACTCGCCAGCATTCAGTGCAGATAATTCGGGTTTATCTCAGAATGGTAATATAATTATTAACGATATTTTGATTTATTCCAATTCAACTGATCCTGATAGTTATGCTATTGAATTGAATGATGTCGACGCTGAGATATCTAATTTAGAAATTCAAGTTGATAATAAAGGATTATATTGGGATGCTGAAGGTTCACTTATATCTTATCTTAACGATAGCATCATAGATTCTCAAAACACAGACTCTTGTCTTGATTTAGTAGATCATTCAGAGTTATTAATCAATAATACTGGCTTACGATGTAATTCTTCCCCGAGTATTGATGCAAGTTTTGTAAATATGACTAACTCGTTTTTTTATTCTAACTCAAGCTCAAAAAATTTCTTGATGAAATCTAGTAGTCATCTGAGGTGGATTTCATCTTCAGTAATGGATACCCCATCATTTCAGTCTGACGATAATATTGTAGATGAGATGTGGTTTGTAGAGACTCATGTATTAAATCAATATCTTAATCATATTCCATTTTCTTCAGTAAATCTTTCTTTCGATAATTATGAATCTGAGTATTTTCAAATATTGCCATATGAGGGTATTGATATCCTTGGTCCATTTATTGGTGAAAGATGGACTCCAATCAGTGGGTGGTCAGAAGTAAATAATGTCCATACAGGGTGTGATTATGATTTAGTTCATAATGACTCTGAATCATTTGAATTAAATTCTAATAAAGTTGTGAACTGTATTCTGGAGATATCGAATCAACCACCTATTATTATCTGGTTGTTACCAGAGTCAGATGGAGTATATGCCAGTGGTTCTGAGGTTATTTTTGATGCTAGTTCCTCTTGGGATTTAGATAATGAATTAATGACTTATTCTTGGTCAAGTAATATTGATGGAGATATAACTAGTTCTTGTCAATTTAATGATAATAATTCAATAATAATTGCTAATGGAATTTTCCAATGTCTTTCTGATGGGATACATCAGATAACTTTGGAGGTTTGTGATTCATCCTTTAACTGTGCAATAGAGGTCCGCACTATCGAATTGACTAATAGTCCTCCATTACTTACTGTAGATACAACCCCAGATATCTCTGCATGGGGTACACTTTATCTTGGAAAAACAGCTTCTGTCAATATTGATTTAACAGGAACCTCAGACCCTGAAAATGATGAGTTAAGTTGCTGGATAAGAGTTTCTTACGAACAAAACGATACATTCCTCCAAGATTGCCCAGGGCAAATCAACAAAACGTTCCCATTTGCGCCAAATCAGTTTTCTGTGACAGTTTTTGCAACTGATGGTATTAATTCCCCAGTTACTTGGACATTCAATGTAGAATTATTTAATGAATTACCAATAGCCTCATTTGAGATAATTACTACTGGTACAAAATCCCAAGATATTCTTAGTTTAGATGGAACTAACACATTTGATCCAGAAGGAGATGAGATAAAATTTGAATTTTGGAGTGATATTGATGGTTTAATAGATTCAGGAGTAACACCCGAAAATTCAATAGAATGGTCAGGAACACTATCGAAAGGAACTCATTTGATTACCATGTATGCTAGTGATGACATCCCAAATCATGCAGGTAGATGGACCTCCTCAGAAAAAACTCTGGTGATTGAAAATTCTCCTCCTGTAGCGTTAATCTCTTTCCCTAATGAGGGTTATTCAACTGATTCAGGATTTCTAATACCATTCGATGCATCTGGTTCTGGAGATTGGGATATTGCATGTTTGGATTTAGAAAATAGTACTGGTATTATTTGTAATCATTTTTCTGAATCTAGTAAAGATTTAGTAAGTGTTTTATGGCAAAGTAACTTGATTTCTGAACCGATAGGAAGTGAATGGAAATTCAAGGCAAGACTACCTGCTGGAGAACATGAAATTTCACTAATCATAGATGATGGTGATGGAGGAAATGCTGTATTTTCAACCTCAATAACAATTGATGAAGCCGCTCCTGTGCTTGTTTTAACCTCACCAGAAGAGAGTATTGATGTTTATTCAAACCTTCCAGTATTATTCGATTTCCGTGATTCTTTCGATCCCGATGGTGATGATTTTACTGTTTCCATCTTTTCAGATTTGATAGAATCACCAATTCTTGAAAATAAAACTAATGATTATTGGTACAATGATTACATACCTGCAGGGAATCATGTTCTTTCGTTTGTCTTGACCGATTCAACAGGTAAGTCTTCTATTTATTACCAAGAGCTGAATGTTTTTGAAACATCACCAGTAGCTGGAATTAGAGATTTCTCGGATGGTCAATATATTCCTCCTGGTAGAGTGATTATTCTCAATGCCTCCCCTTCTTTTGATTATGATAATGATATAATATTGTATGAATGGAGTCTTGGCGATGGTACATCAATTGGAAACAAGGAACAAGTATCAGTATATTTCCCGCCCGGTCCGGTTAGAATTAATCTAATTGTCACTGACTCTAGAGGTGCATCTGACTCAATATCAATCAATTTGACCATAGGAGCGAGTTCACCTGTTCTCTCCGAATTAATAATTACGCCTAACTCATTAGTATTTGATGAGGTTAATGCTATCTTCGTCACAGTTAAACTGGAAGATTTAGATGGAACAACTCAGATGTTATTTTGTAAATTTAAAGCCGGAGTAATCGATAGAGAGTTCCAGTTAAGAGACGATGGAACAGAAGGTGATTTAATCGCTGGCGATAATATCTGGACCTTAGAGACAGCTCTGCTAATTGATGATGGGGGAACCGCAAAGGTAGAAGTCTGGGCTATTGATGGAGAAATTGTTAGTCCTGTCCTAATCGAATTATTACCTATTGAGTCAGATGATGAAAGAAATCTAATTTCATGGTTATTTTCAGGAGGTCTTCCATTATTATTAGTACTCATAACTATTTCAGTAATTATAGGAATACTCTACTCAGTTCAACGTCGTAAAGAATTAGCTAAGGACTTAGAGATGATAGAATCTTGGTCTACATTCGATCCTAGAGAATTAGACGATGAATTTAATGAATAATTATTCAGGGCCCCAAGGTGTTTTTTGTTGAGTCAAACCCATTCTGTGAGTAAATAAGAACCTTAGATTTAGTAATCCATCTCCCCATGTATTAATTTCTGCCTCTCCAACTCGTGGCCGATATGGAACGCTAACTTCAGCAGTTTCTTTCTTGCCCAGATATCTTCTAGCCCTAATTTTAAATTCTTGAGATAGCGGCATACCATCATGTTTTGGTCTCACTCTTTCATCTTCAAAAATAGATTTCCTAAATACCCACATTCCACTTTGAGAGTCATGTATGCCGTACCAATAGAGAATTGAAGCAGTTTTTGATAAAACCCAGTTTCCAAATCCATGAAGTCCCGGCATTGAACCTTCCTCTGCTCGTTTTAATCTATCACAAGTAATCCATTTTAGATCCTCATCAATTAGTTTTTTAACAAGATTAGGAACTTCTTCTCCGGGATATGTACAATCTGCATCCATTGTCACAATAATTTCTCCGGGTGCCATTGAAAACCCTGTTTTATACGCTCTTCCATAACCTTTACGAGGCTCTAAATAGACATTCGCGCCCTCTTTTTCTGCTAATTCCCTTGTCCTATCGGTAGAATTTCCATCTACAATTAAGAAGTCAATCTTTTCACACCAATTTCCTTTAGGTATTGAACGAATAGTATCAACTATTGCTGCTTCTTCATTTCTTGTAGGTATTACTACTGTGACGTGGACGGGTAGTGTATCTGACATATTCTCATATCTGCGACAGTAATACATGATTTGAATCAAACTGTTATCTGTCCTGTATCCAATCTCTTGAAAACAGGTGAACTCAACGCAGGCATGGTACTGTATGCACATCGCCATGTTATCTGCTGAATATCCTCCTCGTTGGGGAGGCATGGGGTCAACAGTTTTCCATCTTTCTTCTGCTTTAGCTTCACGTGGACATAATATCACTATAATCACAAGAAATGGTGGAGGAAAAAACATCCCCTCCATACCCGGAGTCGAGGTAATTTCGGTTGGATGGCTTAGAATACCGATGGAATTTACGCGTTCTTATGGCCGTACAGCTCTTCGCGCCCTCAAGAAATTAAATAGATTAAATCCAGTAGATGTGGTGCA
>DAJO01000055.1:16888-18310 GCA_002498985.1 Euryarchaeota archaeon UBA257 | reverse complement strand
TTTATGCGAATTCATGTGATTAAATTTCAAATATATCCTCATAACATCTGCGAGTCTCTCATTGAGTTCTTTTTCTAGAGATGGGTTTTCAATTTCATTCATCGCCCACTCTAATTCTTCATATGTAGCCCCTATCTGATCTTCATCAGTCCTTCCATCATTCCAAAGTCCATCTGTCGGAGGAGCATCTTGAATAGACTGGATTATATCTAAGGACTTCGCTAGAGAATAGACTTCTGATTTGTAAAGATCTGCTATAGGCGAAATATCTACTCCACCGTCGCCATATTTTGTGAAAAAGCCAATTCCAAAATCTTCAACCTTATTCCCAGTTCCTACAACAATACCATTTTTTGAGCCTGCTAAAGCATAGAGGGTAGACATTCTGAGTCTAGCTCTAGTATTGACCATAGATAATTCAGAGACATCATAATCAGCTAACTTAGAGTATAATGTATCATATGTTTCTGATAAATCGATAATTTGACTTTCAACATTATTCCATTTTGAAACCAACCAATCTATATGTTGATTTGAAAGGTTATATTGTGATTTATCTTGTTTAATGGGCATATTAACTACCACGGTTGTTAAACCCGTTTTAGCGCACAGAGTCGATACGACTGCAGAATCAATCCCTCCAGAAACACCTACAACTAAACTAGAAATTTTATTATTTTCAGCATATTTCAAAATCCAATTTGAGATGTCGTCAGCTAAGTAATCCCAATCACTCATAATTCTCCCTCTACTTAATGGCATGAAACTCCATACTTCTTTAGACGCCAATAGTTGTATGGCCATGGAGTAATGAATCCTACGAACAACATAATCGGAATTACCCACCATGTCAATGTAGGCTCTCCCATGATTAGAATATCTGTAGCATTCATCGAGGATTCCATTGCTATCATCGAAATAAGAGACATTCCAATAGCAACTCTGAATGCTTCTCTAATTCCCCCCATCTGTTTGATTAAGATGAAGGTCTCAAGTGCGATTGAGGTCATGATTCCATTGAACATTGCAAGCATCATAATCGACATTGCAGACCAGCCAAGAGCATCAAGATAAGGGATTGATTGGAATGCAGCAATTGTACCAAAATCACCAATACTACAGCCTATCAAACACCACTTGGTATTATGAGCAGATTGTTTCCAAACACTTCCATCCCTCCAATGGAAATTTTCACCCTTTCCATCAACAGTGTAACCAGTTGACTTAATGCTAGATATCAATACTTCTTTTGATACTTTTTTGTGTTCAATTATTGCTACTCCGGATTCATGTGAAACTTCGGCAGAAATCACTCCAGTAATACTTTCAAGAGCTTTTTTCACTTTACCTGAACAACCGTCACAGGTCATTCCTCCAACATCTAAAGTTAGTGACTCTACCATCTAATTAATCGCAATAGGT
>DAJO01000055.1:0-16860 GCA_002498985.1 Euryarchaeota archaeon UBA257 | reverse complement strand
AAGTCGTGGTTATACTCTAATCTATTTTTTACTATTAGTCACGTTCAAGAAAGCGTCTACTCTCGGCGTTCATATGACCGTACCCAAGGCAGCTGGAAATCTAGACCCAGTGGCTCTTGAGACTTCTCTAATTGAATTATGGAATAAAGAAAAAACATTCAATCAATCGATTGAAAATAGAAGATTAAAAGAATCACCATTTACGTTCCTGGAAGGTCCTCCTACTGCGAATGGTAAACCAGGAATTCATCATGTCATTTCTAGACTTTACAAAGATATGGTATGTAGATGGAAAACAATGGAAGGCCATATTGTCGAAAGAAAGGCAGGATGGGATACACATGGTTTACCAGTAGAAATTGAGGTGCAAAAACAACTTGACTTAATGTCTAATGAGGCAATAGAAAACTTTGGAATGGAAGCATTTAATCAGAAATGTAAAGAAAGTGTTTGGACTTATGAACAGGCTTGGAGAGAGATGACTGAGAGAATGGGTTTCTGGGTAGATATGGATGACCCTTATGTCACCTTACATGATGATTACATAGAATCTGCTTGGTGGTCATTGAAGCAGATGTTCGACAAAGGTCTTCTTTTCAGAGGACACAAAGTACTACCTTATTGCCCTCAAACCGGCACAAGTTATTCTAGTCATGAGGTCGCTCAGGGTTACAAAGAAGTTTCAGAGCCTGCAGTCTTCATAAAATTCAAGTTAAAGGATACTAATTCTTGCATTTTAGCTTGGACTACAACACCTTGGACTTTACCAGGGAATGTAGGTCTCGCTGTAGGACCGAAAGTAACATATTGCCGTGTTAAAATTACTGCTGAACCCTCAAATTCTTGGGAAGGTAGAGGAGGAGCTGAATTAGGAGATGAACTAATTCTAGCCAAAGATCTTCTAGGAAATGTTCTAAGACATAAGATGGAAGTTTTGGAAGAATTCCCTGGTTCTGAGTTGATTGGAAAATCCTATCAGCCATTATTCCCTGGAGCAATTGATGGTACTGATTCTAATGCATGGACAGTAGTTGGAGCGGATTTTGTTACAACAAGCGATGGTACAGGAGTTGTTCATACAGCTGTAATGTATGGAGAGGATGACTATAATCTTGGAATGAAAGAAGGTTTTCCTTCACAGCATACAGTCGGAATGGATGGAAAATTTATCAAAGGCACTCATGATAGATTAGACGGTAGATATGTGAAAGAATGTGACTCAGATATTATCGATTTATTAAATTCAAGTGGTAAACTTTACCGTGAGCACATTTACACTCATGACTACCCACATTGTTGGAGGACCGACCATCCTTTACTGTACTATGCAATGGACAGTTGGTTCGTAAAAATGACTGCAGTAAAAGAGCAAATAATTCAATATAATTCAGAAGTTGAATGGGCACCTGAGTGGACTGGAACGAAAAGAATGGGCGAATGGCTGTCTAATATCAAAGACTGGGCAATTAGTCGTGAAAGATACTGGGGTACACCACTCCCTGTATGGATATGTAATGAATGTGGAAATGAACATTGTATTGGTAGTATCGAAGAAATGATATCAATGAAGACAGATGATTCACCTACACCTCCTGAATTACATCGACCCTATGTTGATGATGTCAAACTAAATTGCAGTAATAATGATTGTTCGGGAGAGATGATTAGGGAGCCATATGTAATGGATTGTTGGTTTGATTCTGGTTGCGCATCTTTTGCCCAATGGCACTATCCGTTTGAGAATAAAGAGAAATTCGAGGGTGTTTTTCCAGTAGACTATATTTGTGAAGCTGTTGATCAGACCCGAGGATGGTTCTATTCATTACTAGCAGTATCTACTACCGTTTTCGATAATGTGGCTTACAAGAGATGTCTTTCGCTAGGCCATATTTTAGATAAAGATGGGAAGAAAATGAGTAAATCAAGAGGCAATGTAGTTAATCCTTGGGACCATTTTAACAAGGAAGGTTCTGATGCTATTAGATGGTATATGATGACGCAGAGTGCACCATGGACCCCAACAAACTTTGACCCCAATGGAGTTAGGGAATCGTATGCTAAGATGTTCCTTACTCTATGGAACGTACATAGGTTCTATTCAGATTATGCATCTTTAGACAATTTTGACCCTGAAGAAAAAGATAGTTATGTAGATATAAAAGAAAGAAGTAATTTAGATAAATGGATTCTCTCGAGAATGACAACAGTTGCCGAAAATTACCATGAAAACTTCGTTTCTTGGGACTTCCATAAAGCAGGAAGAGAACTAGAAAATTTTGTTATCAATGACTTATCTAATTGGTATGTAAGAAGATCAAGAAGAAGACTTTGGAATGAAGATGAAAGTAACGATAAGAGGTCTTGTCAACATACTCTCCATGAAGTCTTACTCACTGTCTGTAAATTAATGGCGCCAGTTTCTCCATTCATACCTGACCAAATCCATAGAGACCTAACTGGGTATTCAGTACATCTTGCAGATTGGCCTGTTGGTTCTAATTTGGTAGAGAGAAAATTACCCCCTCAAAGTTGGGTACTTGAACAAGAAATGTCATTGGTAAGAAAGTTAGCTGAGACTGGGAGAAGAGTGAGGGTTGAGGCAGGTAGAAGACAGAGATTACCTTGTAAGTCAGGTTGGATTGTTGGAGGCCCAGATATTTCAGATTTTCATGAAATATTGGCTGAAGAGTTGAATGTAGAGGAACTTACTACTGAAGAAGACCTTGACAGATTCCAAAGAATTGAAATCGCTCCAAATCGTAAATCGTTAGGTAAAAAATGTAGGCAAGATTTACCTGCAGTATTAGAATTGCTAGAAAATGCAGATCCAGATAATATTCTACTTGAAATTGAAGCTGAGATTTGTATCTTAGAGGGATATGATATAACAATGGAAGATATTGAATTGAGAAGAGTTGAGAAAGAAAACTTTGCCGCTGCAACTATATCTCTTGAAGAAATAGGCGATGTTTCATTAGTTTTGGATATGTCACTAAATGAGAATTTAGTGTCAAAAGGTCTGGCGAGAGATATAATTAGGCATGTACAAGCAAAAAGAAAAGAGAAAAATCTTGATGTTGAGGCATTAATTGAACTTAATGTATGGATTGATTCTAAAGAACAATTATTTGATAACGACTGGTCACACATACAGATTGAGACGAGAGCAGGAAATGCAAGTATTAATCAAGGTAATATTCCCAAAAAAATAGAATATTTCGAAGTTGATGGTATTGGAGTAAATTTCTCTGTTAAAGAAATAAATTAATTCTAATTATTATTATATTCACTTGGAAGAAGCAGCTCAACTGCAAATAGAGGGTCAGGATCAGTTGAATCGTGATAAGCAATAAAAGAACCACCATCAGGAAGTATACCCATACTCGCAAAATCAAATCTTATATCCGCACCTGCACCTGATGTAGAATCTAAATCTCCTTGGCCAATAAGGGTCTTTGTATCAGGGACCAATGATTCAGAAAAATCACGAACATGCCATGCAATATCGATGTCGGGCCCAGAAGAACTTTGATATCTGACATTCAAAACAAAGAGATCGTGAACTCCGCTTGAATGGAACTCCCATTCCTCAATTGCACTAGCATCACCTGACAGATCGTAGGTGTAATTTTGCCAACTTTCACCACCGTCCCAAGACATAAGATGGGTGACCATATTTGACTCGGATATTACACAATGTAGTGCGCTAGATGAATCAAAAGCACAATATTCTGAAGGAAGTGAGGAACCGTTTTGGTTTGTAGCAGACCACCAATTAAGTGATGTATCTAGATATGCGTCAGTACCATCAACGAAATAATTTGGAAAATAAAGACCCCCAGACGGGACGGGGAAAGATCTCATTTCCTTGTGGGGCTTAGTAAAGTCCCATTCAACCCCTAAATCTGAAGAAATAAGATTTACTTCAATACTATCTAAATTCCCATCTCTATCAGGGAATGGGAAATAATCATAATTTAATCCATCAGTGGATATCTGTCCTCCAACATTCTGAACTTGGTGCCAGAAATTAGAGATCACTAAACTAGCATAATCTCCGTTTCCGTAGACTCCCCCATTAATTGGGCCAATAACCTCAACTTGCCAAGATCTATCATAGAATGGTTCGGGCGTTCGATTAAAACACCAAGTCCATTCTTCATCTTCTGCGTCATATAGGAATGCATAGAATTGATCTGCTCCACTAGCACTTGGATACGGGAACCATCCCATTGAAATTAAATCGCCATTAGTTGCCTGAACAATACTTCCTTCTCCAAGCCCTTCTTGCCCTGGCAGTGTTGGTTTAGGTTCCATACAGCCAATCTGTGAGAAGATAGTTGGTTGATATTCTTGCCACGTATGCCCTCTATCTTCTGACCAAGTTGGGTATTCTCCTCCAAAATTTACAATCCATCCCTCTTTGGTCCCAGCAAGATAATGTTCACAACAATTTCCTCCTTCTTCATTACCGAATACTGCCCAAAAAGACTCTCCCCAAGTATCATTTGTTGAAGGTGAACCAACTATAAATTCTCTAGCATCTTCATGAGTTAATGGATCTTCTAGATAAATCAAGTTTTTATCCCAATCAATTTCTTCCTCAAAAATTTTGTCTGATGAATCAAGACAACCTGCCATTGCAGTGCTAAAAACTATCAAAACCACACATGTAGTTTCAATCACGGAGGGGATAGACACATTATTTCGGAGGTGATATGACTTATCGGTGCTTCGCTGTGGATTCTAAGATAGAAAAATAAAAATATTTTATTTCAATCTCCAGATAGGGCCATTAGGAGAGTCTTCAACAATTACTCCCATTGTGTTTAATTCACTTCTAATTTCATCTGCTCTATTCCAGTTTTTTTCCTCGCGAGCTGCTTTTCTCTGATTTAATAAATCATTGACTAACTCCGATATAGCGGATTTAGCAGCATTCTTCTGATTAGCGTCCTCAAGAAGATAATCGTCATCTGGAAGAAGTCCTAGAATCTCACCGGCAAAGTCTGACAACCATGATACTGAAGCACAAATTTCTTCTTCGTTATTAGAATCAATTTTATCTCTCAAATATTTAACTACGGACTGTACTTCAACAACTGCAACCCTAGTGTTGAAGTCATCATTCATTCCATTAGAAAAATTATTACTGGAAGAGATTAAGAAATCTGAATTTTCCCATGACTTCTTTCCGTATAGAGAAAGACCTTCTCCATAAACTGAAATCAGTCTTTGATAATGATTTGATGAATCTTCAAGCATTACATCGTTAAATTCAACTGGTTGCCTGTATGGTGCGTTGATTAAGCAATATCTTAATTCTAAAGGATGAACTTTGGAGATAGCATCCCTAATAGTCCAAAAGTTTCCTAATGATTTACTCATTTTTTCTCCATCAACATTAATCATGCCATTATGAATCCAGTATTGTACGACTGGATCATGATTGAGGCAACATTCAGACTGGAAAATTTCGGCCTCATGATGAGGAAATATTAGATCTGAACCCCCACCATGTATGTCGAACTTTTCACCTAAAAATTCTAGAGACATTGCAGAGCACTCAATATGCCACCCAGGTCTACCTTTACCCCATGGGCTATCCCAAGATGGTTCATTCTCCTTGGCAGACTTCCATAATGCGAAGTCTCTATGATTTCTTTTTCCAGAGCCTGTTTCTGTTACTCTACCTCCAGCACCTTCCTGAACCATTTCTAGAGTTTGGCCAGTTAATTGGCCATATTTTTCAGGTGCACTATTGATTTCGAAGTAAACACCATCAGAGGACTCATAGGCATTACCACTTGCTACCAAACTAGATATCATAGAAATTATTTCAGGTATAGTTTCAGTTACTCTTGGATATGCATCGGCGGGTAACACATTGAGTAAATTCATAACCTCAAAATAATCCTCAATATTTCTATTTGCCACTTCTAAGAAGTTAACTTCTTCATTATTTGCAATTGCTATGATTTTATCGTCAATATCAGTGAAGTTTGTGATATGATTGACCTTATAACCGCTCTTTCTAAACCACCTAACTATGATATCGAAAGCGATTGCTTGACGTGCATGACCAATGTGACTAGGCGAATATGGAGTAATCCCACAAACATAAATTCCGACTTCTCCCTCTATAAGGGGTTCAAAAATTCTTTTGACTCGGGAACGAGTATCGTACAGCCGCAGTGTCATTCTATCAAATGATGGTGGAGGTATTACAGTCATGAACCTCGCGCTGAATTTATGAACGCTTGATATAAACTAACATGTTCTATTCTTTCTGGATGCCACTGAACACCTATTCCAAAACTAAGTTCATCTAATTCAACAGCTTCAATTAAACCGTCAGGTGTAGAAAATGCAGTAACTTTTAGTGAACCAGGATCTTTAACGCCCTGGTGATGAGTTGAATTTACAATGATTTTACTCCCCATAATTTCCTCTAATTTAGAACCTGCAATAATTTCAACTCCATGCTCAGTGACGTTTCCATCCCAACCTCCGTGTTCTTCAAAACCATCAGTTTCAGGAAGATGTTGGTGTAATACCCCATTATGAATTGCACATAATAACTGGAAACCACGACAAATACAGAGCAAAGGAAGATTTTCTTTTATAGCAGATTTAATCAAAGCAATTTCTGAAATATCTTGTTCAGGATATGTTTCAAGAGTGAAATTACCATTTTCTTGACCATAAATTTCCGGACTAATGTCTGGACCGCCGGAAACAATCAATCCATCAATCCTTTCAATTATCTCTGCACTTGTCCCAGGAGGTATCAAGATAGGAATCCCTCCACATCTAACTACCATTTTGTGATATGTTGTTGGCAACACTACAGCGTCAAGTTCCCATTTAGCCCATTTAGTCGGTCTTGAGGGGCAAGTGATACCAATTACTGGGCGAGAGGTAGACAAACAGACAGCGGTAAGCTCCTAGATTAATAATCAAACTGTTTCACTGGCTAGAAACCTGAATTAATCTTTCAAATATTTCTACATGACCGCACATTTCAGGATGCCATTGTATTGAAACTAAAAATCTGCAGCTCTGCAATTCAACTGCTTCTATTAGCCCATCAGAGGTTCTACCTACTACATCCAAATCTCCAGCGTCAAACACACCCTGATGATGTCCTGAATTACCGATTACTTCTCCACCCAAGAGATCAAAAATTAGCGATTCAGGACTTAATTTAATTTTGTGATTAGACCATTTTCCTCCTGTTTCCCCGTGTTTCTCGAATCCTTTAGTTGTTGGAAGATGTTGGAATAATTTCCCACCTCTGATTGCACAAAGCAATTGATGACCTCTACAAATGCATAACATTGGCATATCTCTTTCTATAGCGCCTTCAATTAGAGACTTCTCCCATTCATCTTGCTGTTCGTTAATATCAATAGTTTTTTCATGCAATTCTTCACCATAAAGGCTGGGATTAATATCCCTTCCTCCAGATATTATCAATCCGTCTAAAACATCTAATAATTCTTCAGCATCTTCACATTCGCTGATTAAAAGAGGGATCCCCCCTGCTTCTTTAACCGCCCTAGAATAACTCTCTGGGACCATTACAACAGATTGCCCAAGAGTCTCATAATCTCTTAAATTCACTGAAGTAGTTATGCCAATTAATGGTCTCATACCTATTCACCAAGTGATTCTCTTAACTTTCTAGCATGTCTGAAAGATAGTATACCGCCTACCATGAAAATTATGCCTACTACTAGAAGAATTAGATGGGACGCTAATGTAAGATTACTAGCATCTTCAATTTGGAAAATTCTAAAGCCACCTAATACAGAAATTAAAGCTACAATCATTGAAGCGTGCATGTAATGATGTTTATTTGATTCATTTCTGATGGAAAGGAATCCAAGAATGAGTAATGGAACGCCAAAAAATGAAGGAATAAGAGCAGTAATACTGCCAGAATCACTAGCGATATAAGAAAAGAAACCCCAAAGAATCAGGATTGAACCCGAAAGCATTGCTAAATTTGGTATTGTTAGGCCAAGGAATCTAAACTCATTACTCATAGGCTTACGAGAGTGATTAAGTTTAATATTGTAATTATCAATCATTTGTTAAACTTACAGAAGAGTGAATCTCTTTGTCCCTAGCGACAATCTGTTCCCATAATAGTTCTGCTACATCTTTTACATCCATCTCTGAGCCTACTGTATCGAGACCATCTTTCACCATAACTGAACAAAATGGACAGCCGATAGCCACTGTGTCACAACCTGTTGCAGCAATTTCTTCTGCACGGATTTTGTTCACTCTTTTATCCGAATCTTCCTCCATCCACATTTGAGCACCTCCAGCCCCACAACAAAATGAATCCTTTCCATGTCTTTCAATCTCTACGTCAACTCCACCTAGAACTGATCTAGGTTCATCTATAACATCTCCAATACGACCCAAGTAACAAGGATCATGGAATGTTATGCTCTTACCTTCCTTGTCAAATTCAGGGAGTTTACCTTCTTCTTGTAACTTTGCCATAATTTCGGTATGATGGAACACTTCAAGTTCATCAGCACCATAATCTGAATATTCTTTACCTAAAGTATGGAAACAATGTGGACAAGATGCTACAATTCTTTTGACGCCTAATTCTTGGAAAGTCATAATATTAGTTTCAGCCAACATTTGGAAGAGATATTCATTCCCCGCCCTTCTTGCCGGATCTCCCGAACATCCTTCTTGCATCCCTAAAATTCCTACATCTAATCCTGCTTCTTTCATCAAAGAAATAGTTGCACGGGCTACTTTTTGATTTCTTTCATCGAAACTAGCAGCGCAACCGACGAAATAGATATATTCTGCTGGCTGACCAACTTTCACATCTAAATCAGAAGCCCAGTCTGCTCTCTCATGTGGTCCGAAACCGTAAGGATTTGAAGCGGATTCTAAATTACCCATAGCAACATTAAGTTCTTCTGGATATTCCATAGTTTCCATCATTGCATTTCTTCTTAGATCAGTCAACTTAGGGACGTGTTCAATGTAAAGTGGGCAGATATCCACACATGCATTGCAAGTTGTACATGCCCAAACTGCCTCACTAGTTATTCGTGCTAGCATAGTTTCTTCGGGATTCTCACCTTTCAATAAAATAGGGGCATGCTCATTAGCATAGTCCCTAACATCGTGGATTACCTGCATAGGGTTGAGCCCTTTCCCAGATTCGTAAGCAGGACAAACATCCTGACATCGTGCACAAGATGTACATGACCATCCATCAATAATTTGTCTCCATGTATATTGGTCGAAAGTACTAACACCAAATGAATCAATATCCAAATCTTCCAAAGGAACTGCTTTGCCACTATCATCCACGGCTAGAGGACGCATTGTTCCTAATGCATTTGTGTCATGGAAGAAAACATTTGGAATCGCCATTACTAAATGCATATGCTTAGAAACCGGAATTAATACCAAGAAGCAGCAAATTGCAAACATATGTGCCCAATAAGATGCGACTATAACACTAGAACTCAAATCTAAACTATCTGATACCCAATACCCAATGGGTTCCCAAATTGATGAAGGGTTCTCTGGAGATTCAATAATAAACGAAGTAGATGTAATAGTCAGGATTAATACAAGGATGAAATTTCCTTCTAACTGTGATTTCCCTTTGAGTTTTTCTGGAGTGAAAGCAACCCTTCTAATCAATGCAGCTGCAGCACCTATCAAAGCAGTAGTATAACCTAATTCCACCATACCATTCCACGGATTCTTGAGCATTGAAGGGAGCAAGTTTTCGGAAAAGTAATTCGCACTAGCAAGATCAAGCATGTCGCTCCCTAACATTAGGAATCCCCAAAACATGAGTACATGCATAGTTCCTGCAACTCTATCTCGAAGAACTCTTTTTTGCCCTAACCAACCAACTAGCATTTCTTTAATTCTTAAACCCCAAGAATCGAAACGATTGTCTGGAGCACCTAGCATTACCAATCTAGTTGCCTTAATAACTTGATATAAGAAAAATGAGATTGACAATCCTCCCATTAAAAGAAGGATTATCCAGCCATCTATTGGCCCATATTGCATCTCTAGAGGGTGTTCCATAATCCATTTCTCCCGACTTGGCGATAAACTAACACGCCTCGGAAGAGAAACAATACTTTCAATTAACCGATTGATAGAACATACCCAATACTAATTTCCTATGCCCTCTACCGACAGGCTGTGTCTACTGCCTTCGCACCCGGTAAGTGTATTTTGTTTGGAGAACATGCGGTTGTTTATGGACACCCTGCCGTTGCTGTTTCCATAGATTCTGGGGTTGAAATTACAATTGAAGAATCTGAGGATTGGGAAATTAATAATAGATACAATACAGATGGATTTGAAAGATTCGATCCTAACAAGCACCCACACATACAACACATCATAAAAGACCTGTTTAATTATGAAGGAAAGCCTTTGAGAATCGATGTTAAATCAGATTTATTTTCTGGAGCAGGACTTGGATCAAGTGCTGCACTTTCGAATGCGATGGGGGCAGCACTGCACCAATTTATAAAACCCAATAAAGAAATAGATTTGATTAAATTATCAAAAATAGGACATTCAGCAGAAGCTGCTACTCAAGAAGGAAGAGCTAGCCCAACTGATTCTGCAGCAAGCTCACTTGGAGGATGTGTTGTAGTTTCAGGAAAGAGAATAGACACATTGGATCATGTTTTTGACACTAGTCTTGTGACCCCTGAAGGGAAAAGAAGTTGGTCAATCCATCATGCGGAATTACATGAAAATATCAATCAATCATGGTTAGTCCTAGGTTTCACAGGACAATCTTCGCCTACAGGTAAAATGGTTTCAGGTGTTGCAGAAAGATTGAAACAAAATCCTGAACTTTATGATGAAATGGAATCAATTGAAAATATTACTATTGCAGGTCTTACTGCATTAAAAGCGGGGAATCTGGAAGCAGTTGGAATGGCAATGGACAGTTGTCATGAGAAGTTAAAAAAATTAGGAGTTAGTAGCGATTTATTAGACCTAATGGTCTCCGCGACAAGACCGCATTCATTTGGATCAAAACTTACAGGAGCAGGGGGTGGAGGATGCATGGTTGCTCTAACAGATAACCCCACTAGAGTGGCTCAAGAAATTGAATTATGTGGTGGAAAGCCATTAATCTCGAAATTCGGCTCCAGCGGGGTTCATATCAAGAAAAATGGAAATTAATTATAAATTAATTCGTTTACATGACAACTATTCTTTATAAAGTAAACATAAGTGCGAGCGATATGCTTAGTGACGAAGAACGCCTAACTGTAGTGAATGTAGTTGCATCAACAAGAGTCGCGGAAGAACTAGATCTTCCGGATATCGCAATTCAATTGAATTGTGAATACGAACCCGAACAATTCCCTGGAGTCGTTTACAGAGTGGTCGACCCAAAACTTGCAATACTGATGTTCAGATCAGGAAGAGCTGTTTGTACTGGCGGTAAAAATGAACAAAATATTCATACTGGAATCGAGAGAATGACTGCTGATTTAAGAGCAGCAGGTATCGATACATGGGACTTAAAAGATGTTGAAATAGAGGTACAAAATATGGTAGCCACATATTCCCTTTTCTACCCCGAGGATTATTATGGGACCGCTAGAATGGACGACAATAATACAAGAGTTATCGATTTAGATGGTGGAGGAATTAGAGCAGCAACAGATGAAGAAGTGGAAGCTAATGACTCAAGAATTAGAGGTATCAGAGAGGGCGAACCTCTTGCAGCACTGCCGAGGAAATTGAATCTAAATAATTTAACATTCCACTTACCTTTCGACAAAGTTGAATATGAACCAGAACAATTTCCAGGACTAATCTACAGATTAGATTATCCTAAAGTTGTATGCTTGATTTTCGGTAGCGGAAAGATGGTGATTACTGGTGCAAGACACAAGGATGAAATCCTCGAAGCTGTTCAGTTTATACAGGACGAACTTGCTGATTTGTTGTAAAACAGTTAGAGACTTGGCAATCGCGAGATTGATGAACGTCTAACCATGCGAGAGCGCTATGCGCTCTCGAGATACAGTGACTTATTCTTTAGTATTTTTACTAATATTTTCAATTTTTTCAGGTATTTACGTACCAGAAAAACATCTGCAATTAGATGAAGAAAACGAAATGAAGATTGAATCAATATCAAGAAATAATAATTTGATAGATATTCCAACTTGGAAAATTGCTGATACATGGAACTACAACGGATATCTTGATATGGTTGACTTTATTGTCGATTCTGGTGTAAATACTAACTTACAGACATTGACTGGGACACTTGTAAGTACTGTAACAGATATTTATCTCACAACAGTGGATAACAGTTCTAGCTTAGTTTACAAAGTAGAATCTCAAGGCTATTATGAAGCAAATAATATCGATTTAGATGGTCAACCAGGAGACTTGGAAGTCAATATGGATACTGTTTCAATAATTAGGGCTTCTGATTTAGCAACTGTATCTCAGGAAGCAACAATCGATATTAATTTCTGTAGAGATTTTCTTTGGTGGTGTGTTGACGTTTCAGTTGGAACTCTAGAAGTTGATCAAAGTTATTCGCCACCACTAGAAGGTTATGATTTTCCAATTTCAGTAGGAGAGTCATGGAGCCAAGATTACACTGCAACCACAACCTATGCAGGATCTAGTGATTATGTAGATATTCCAGATGATACCGTTTCGCAAAGGAATGCAAACTACGAAGTAGTTAGTCAGGGATTTTCAGGAGTCAGTTATGCTAGTTGTGCCACTTCTTACAATATATCTAGTACAAATGCAGATGGAGAAGATACTGGATACAAATGGTTTTGCCCTGCTGTTAGAGGAGATGTCAAAATGGAAACAATTGAAAGTTTAGGATTTACAGCAGTTCATTCACTTTCTTCTTATCAGTATGCAAGTAGACAAAAAGTGATAAATATCGATGTAGAATTCCCTCTATCGCCAATTGATATGGACATATCAGCATGGATAAATGTTAGTAATAATAACGGAAACCCTGTTGCTAATGAGCAGTTACAATTTAGATACGAGATAGAAGGGGATATTCAGACAATTACCACATCATCAAATGGAAGTGCTCATGTTACTTTCAACACTGGTATTTATGGCGATAATTCAAACTCAGGGGATGACCTTGGAAGTCATGGAATTTTAGCGTGGATAAATAGTCAGAATCCTATAATTGGCGCAAGTACCATAACAATAGATCCAGACGTATATGAAATTGACTTATATGTGAATCAGGATGGTGTATCTGTAGAAAGAACAAGAGAAAACTCGACATTGACTTTAGATGAAAATGTAGGTTTTAATGCCATCAGAGATGATTCTATAGTATTTAGCATTCCTGTCATAAATAGAGGATTGAGAGTTTCTCCTCCAACTATTCTTCAGATAGAGGGGCCAGATGGAACTATAACGAATGCTAATATTCCTGCACTTTCAAGCCTCGAAGAAGCAAGAGTAGAAGTATCTTGGTTAGTACCTTCAAATCAGCCATTTGGTGAAACTACAACCTCATTTAATATCAACATTAATGATGGAGATTTGACGAATAATGAAGGAGATTTTACACTTTTTATAGGGTCCATTCCAGTTGCCTTATTATCATTGGCAGAGGAAATGTTGACTCTCAATGAGGTGTTAATTAGCGGGACAAATTCTTATGATCCAGATGGAGGAGATTTCTATTGTACATTTTCATTAGAGAGTTTAGAGGGCGATATTGTTTCATCAGAAGAAACTGATTGTATTTACGAATATACCTGGGATGATGACGGAATTTTCACTGTCAATATGGTAGTTACTGATGGAGAAAATGATTTCCATTCAGTTAGTAGCGATATAACCATTTTAAATAGAAATCCAGAGATTGTTCTAGTAGCAGATTCTGATACTATACCCGTTCTTTCACCGATAACATTTGAGATTACAGAAAGAATAGATCAAGATACACAAACACCAGATGCTCCTGTAGATATTGTGTGGAATGCTCCATGTGAACAGGGTACAACGTTAGGAATAAAATGTACAGTTACTTTAGATCAAGAAGGACCATATACTATCCAAGTTGATGCTACAGATGATGATGGAGCAACAATCACAGAGGAATATACGATAGAAGTCACCAATATTGCACCTTATAATCCTGAATGGGAAGTAAAATTCGAAGGTAACAGACTTATTCCTAACTCATTTGGACTATACACAGTAAATGAAGGAGATCAACTTACAATTAGAGGTTGGGCAGAGGATTCAGAAAATGATATGTCTTCATTGAGGCATGTATGGGCACCAGATGCTGAAGAAAAACCTGATTTAGAGATTATTCAACAAAATACGGCGATAAGCCAAATTGAAGCGATATACGAAACTGATGGTCAACATATAGCAACATTCCAGGTGTTCGATGATGATGATGAAAGTACAGATTTGATGACAGTCCCATTTAGAGTAAATAATGTAGAACCTACTATCAGGCCATTTTCCCAGCCCCTTCCAGTTGCTGAAGATCAAAACGTAGAAATGTCGATAATAGCAGATGATACGCTAAACGATTTAGAGACATTAGTTCCTTGCTATGATTTAGACCCATTAGTAAACTCTGATAATCAAGGTTCAGAAATTGATGATTGTGACATTGAATCATTTAATTTGATATATTCTTGGCCAGATTCTAATACAGCTCCTGAGAAAATAGTTTTTCATGTTACTGATAATGACGGCGCTGTAGCAAGTGTAGAAATCAATATTGATGTCAGAAATATGAAACCAAGTGTAGGAATTGGGTCACCTAGTGATTACAATCCAATATCAGGAGATTTAGTTATATTGACAGGAAATGGAACAACAGACTCATTATATGATATGGAAAATATGATCTATTCTTGGGATATGGATATTTCAAAAGATAGTGATGGTGATGGAGATAAAACTAATGATGAAGATATACTTGGAAAAATTGTAGAATGGCAATTCAATAACGCAGGTAGTATTGTTGTACAACTAACTGTAGATGATGGAGACACTACTGATTCAATGAGAATTACTATACAGGTAGAAGAAAAACCATTTACAATTACAAGTTTCATAATGAGCCCAATAGGAATTCTAATTGTTATTGTCTTAATTTTATCTATTGTAGCTGCACCAGTGATAATGAAGAAAAGGAAAGAAACTGAACATGATGAATACAGAGTACCTTCCAAAGGATCAATTGATGACGCATTTGATGACCCCGATTATGACCCATTTAGCGAAGATAGGAAAAAACAAAAGATCAGTAAGAAAAGAATAAAAGAGGAACAAAATAAATCTGTGATAAAGAATAATGGATTAGATAAAGATTTACTTTTAGATGATGATGAACAGGTATCAGATAACCAAGTAGGGGATATAGATTTGGAAGATAAAAATCTTGCTGTAAATGAGGTTTTGAGTGCTTCAGAGATAGAAGAACTAATTGGTGAAGAGGAATAGGATAGGTTATGGTAAACCTATTCAAACTACTTGGTTTGCCAGATCCAAAGAAGAATATAATTAATGATTCTACATCAATAAATCAATCTTCAGCAAATCCGGGACCTAGGTCAAGCTCTAGAGCCGATTTTCATGATTTAGGTGACCCCCTATGGTCTGAAAGAACGGAAAGATTGAAAACGCAAGCCAAGAAAAATGTAGTTTATCTGAAGCCCGATAAATATCAAAGAATTCAACTTGATGGTATTGAAAATGAAATTTCAAAAGGGAGTATGATTTTGGTAGATATAAGTTCACTATCTCATATGCCCAGCCAAAAAGAAGTTTGTAAAAGAAAAGTTGAGAGTTTAGGAGAAATTAATAATATACCAGTTTTTTCTCTAAATGAAAATGATTCGCTTTTAATGATTCCAGGATTAGGTATGAGAGTAGATACAAAAAAGCATAGATTAGGGATGAAAGTACTGGAACACGGACCATGAAAAGTCAATATTAGTAATCTACTTCAAAGTTCCAGTCGTTCTTACTAGAACTAGGCCCTAGTTTGTTGAAATCGACTTGCATTAATTTCTGTATATCGTTCAATCCTGAATAATTATTAGAAGATATAATAGATTCTACTTGTAGTATCGCTAGAGATGCTAGAGAACCCCCGGGTAACGGATGTATTTCCATTAACTTACAACGTAATGCAGCCATTGCCGAAGATAATATTGGCATCTCATTTTCAATAATCATTTCTTCATCGATTAAATTCCATTCAGATTCATCTGCAGGTATCTTGGATGAAGTTAGTTGAACATTTTTTGCTGATTCAAGAGTAGCGGGAAGAATAAAAATCATACATGAAGAACCTATTCCTTGACTTCTAAGATTTACTAGAGTATCTCTTTCTTTGCCTTCCCGACTCTTAGAGAGACTAATTGTGATTAAAGGAGGAGAATTAGAAACTACCCCTATTGACGACATTGGGGCAAGATTGTGCACGCCATTGGCACTCATGGTAGCAACTAATGAGATAGGTCTGGGCATCAGTAAAAACGCTAACCAATTTCGTCTTTCTTCGTGAGACATATCTTCTAAATTGAAACTTTCTCTATTTTCGGAAAGAGCAAAAAATCCATTTGGTTCTGCTCGATAATCTCCCTCTTCCAGCCATGTATCTAATTCACCAGATTCTACTTCTGATGCTGAAAATGAGGTGAATTGCCTATAATTTTCCCAGTTAGAAATATCTAAGGGGTCTTCATTTCTTGATTTTTTTCTTTCAATAGAAGCATCTGCATATGTCACACATCTTCGAAGGAATCGAGAAACTATCTCTCTTCTCTGTGC
>DAJO01000025.1 GCA_002498985.1 Euryarchaeota archaeon UBA257 | reverse complement strand
ATTCACTCCTCCAAATTGAAGTTAATGCATTTTCAATCTTAACTCGCGCATCATTTTGAATAGAACGAGAAACGTTTTTTGGTCCGCCTTGACGATGTGCCCTAACCTTAGCTCTCTCATAACCGTCAACTAATCTGAATGTCAAATCAACACTACCATCAGATTTGAGTGTAGGTCCATTCAGCTCCCTAACTTCTCCAATAACTGTGTGTCTAGTCTTAATTTCACTCATGTGAGTTATTGGCCAAGCATGAGAAAATTTCTCAAGTCTTTTTTCTGAAGGCAATATTAATTCATAATTACTATTTTCACAAATTCCCCGGAGTTCACACCTATTACATCGTGCCTTGGGGTCAGGATCAACATCGACCTCAGAAGGAATTCCTCCAACATCAAAATACCTTAATGGGGAAGGATTAGGAGGGAAGTCGGAAATATCTGTAGAATCATTATTGTGTAACTTTTGATATAAATTCTCTAAATCTACATTAAATTGAGACATTTCTTTTTCACTTGGTAAAGGGACTTGTTTTATTGTACCTGGACCTAAGTACCAGATTTCAAGACCCTCTACTTCGTTATTTCTAGAATGAGTTTCCCACCATAACCAAGAATAGAGTCTTAATTGTTCGATATAACCTCCTGAACGATCTCCCCGCCCTACAGAGGCCTTCAAATCAATAATTCTGATTTTGCCGTTCCAACGATAAACTAGGTCATATTCTCCCTGGAACCAGTCATCGGGATGGCAAGTAGTCTCTGAGAAACTTGAGGCATCAGGATCTACAAACCAAGGACGAGACAGTTCCCATGCTTCAACCCATGAAATAGGCGACCCACTTTTCTGAGCACATGGATGAGGTGATTCCCAATTCTTAGGGAAGCCATCGGGAGAAGGCCATTCAGGACGATATTGTCCACTTCTCCAAGATTCAAGATATGGACCTCCTTGTTGATTAAAACATTGTTCAACTTGATCTAAATGTAACTTAATACCTGCCTCAATCATTTGCATACCTTCTTCGGTTTCAATATCTTCAGATTTACCTATACGGTTTGGACTTGATTCCCAATCAGAAATAGCATTTTGCCAACAATAATCAAAATGTGCCTTGACCCTAGATAAGGCCCATTCTTCTAATTCAGATCTATTTTTAGGCCAAAATTCAGAATCTCTTGGTTCTAATTTAGGACCTATCCAACCTGAATCCGAATCATAAGATACAGAGCCATCCTCATTTAGTGGCGAAATAATCAAATTTCCATCTTCAGGAGAAATTAATACTGGAGATTCACGAAGAACTCTGGAAACACAGTCTTCTACTGCGTTTCCTCGTAAAATTTGAGGAGGTAATGGACTTTTTAATTTAGGAATATAAGAATAATACCATAATCTAGGACAGTTATTCCAAGTAATTACTTGAGAAGCAGATAAACGCCTGTAAGGGTCCACTCCGGTCACCTCAGGATTGGCTCGCCTAACTGGCATGACTGATGACTAAAGTCAGGGGTAAATGAACTCAACGTGTAAATTGAAGAAAATGAACTATCATTCTTTAGAATTTAATATTACTACAGTTAATTCCATTCTTTCAAAAGTAGGTGTGACTTCAATCATTGATACTTCTGATTCTACCGTCTCCGCGATATCTTCTGCTACAACTAGAGGCATTTCTATTCGAGAATTTTTCTCATCCCAATAGAGGAATCTTGAAGGTAGCCCCGTTTCTTTAGTAATCTCATCTATCCAATCAGATTGTTCGGAAGGGCTACAATTTACTGCGCCGAATATCAATGTACCATCGTCAGTTAATGTTTCATGAGGGGCGATTGTATGTTCACCTCGACGAATAAATCGCCTTCTCAATTGCCCAGAATCTTTGTAAGTTGCAGTACAGAACTTAAGATGGAAACCGTATGGTTCTCTAATTATGCCATCCAATGGATCTGGAATGCCAAATTGAGCCGCCATTACTCTGTCTCTCATTGATATCGATAATTCGGCAGAACCGGCAGCTCCTGCAGTGATTTCAGTAGAAAGATTGAATCCTCTAAGTTCCATATTATCATGATTCCCAACAGTAATTTCAAGTTCATTTAGATTCAGAAAATCTACATCCATTTCTCTTAAATCTTCTAATAAATTCATTAATTCTTTTTCTTTATCAGGCTCACAAGGTAACTCAACACCAGTCAACATGCCTGAATTACTACATGCAGTGATGGTTTCTCTATACTTTTCAGATTCAAGATTCAAAAAATGGAAACGGATTTCATCTAGGCCTGCTGATGCAAAATCTGTAGCCCATTCAGATTTGAATGGGATACTAGTGTACATATGTAAATGAAAATCATCTCCAAACTCCTTTTTCAAAATCTTAATTCCTTCTAAAACACGTTCTCTTGCCATAACCGGGTCACCACCTGTGATTCCCGCACCAGTGGCATTCATTGCCCTAGCTTCTTCAATAACTGCGTTCCAATCGCCGATGTCGACTCTTCTTTCATTAGCATACATGTAATCTATCTCTCTTCTAGTTTCAGAAAGAGGGCAATAATCACACATCCAATGGCAATGTCCAGTGATGAATAATACTAATTTACTACCCATTTGACACTGTATACATCCTTCAGTGTCCATTTCGTTAGCTACATCCGAAGAGTTTAGATCTTGATTAAAATTCATCGATACAGTCATGAAGACACCTCTAATGCTTCGGTAAGCAACCATTCATGAAATCCAAAGTCGCTAGACAATTCGGGATGAAAAGTCAGTGCAACTCTATTATTGGTTCTGACACCCACTACTTCTTCACCAAGTAATGCTACTGGAGTAGATTTCTCTCCCAAATTCATAAACCTTGGTGCTCGAATAAATACTCCAGGGAAATCTCTAGAAAGAAGAGAGGTACTTATGATAGATTGAAATGAATTAGACTGATTACCAAAAGCATTCCTAGAAATATTTGCGTCGACTATTTTCTCACCATCATCTTGAGGATCTGAAAGTAAAATAGCACCGGCACAAGTCCCTAAAACTGGTAAATTGGGATTTTCTCTTATCCATTCAAATAATATAGGGAATAATTGAGAATTAAGACCATTCCCTACAAGTCTCATCGTTGTAGATTCTCCACCGGGTAGTATAATTGCATGTGGTTTACATTGAATTAAA
>DAJO01000016.1 GCA_002498985.1 Euryarchaeota archaeon UBA257 | reverse complement strand
TGGGTGCTAGCGAATTAGCTTTCATGTTACGTGATGAATCAAATGGAGAGAGTGGTATCGGAGGGCGAGTTCCACAGATTGACACATCTAGGAATTTATCACTCTATCATAGTCTGACGAAAGCCATGTCAAATGAATTAGTTTCAAGTGCTCATGATTGTAGTGATGCCGGACTTGCGGCTGCAGTAGCAGAATGTTGTTTTGGATGCGACTCAGGTGCCGATTTAGATATTTCAGATATATTCCATGCAGATATTAATTTGAATGACTGGGGCGCTCTATTCGGGGAGAGCCTTGGTAGGATTTTAGTTAGCGTAAAACCAGAAAATTCTAAACTTTTTGAGGCTTCTATGGAAGGACATGAATGTAATTACTTAGGTAAAGTTAGCCCTGACGATGAAATAACAATTACAAACTCAAACAGCCCTGTTTTGGCTGCTTCAATGTCTGAACTTAGAGACTCTTGGAAAGGTACCTTGAACGGAGGTAGAAATTAATGATACCTAGAGTGGCAGTCCTTTCTGGTTTTGGAATTAATTGTGAGACGGAAACAATGGCAGTTTTCGAAATGGCTGGGGCTAAAGCAGATAGAGTACATGTGAATAGGTTAGTCAACGGAGAATTGAATCTAGAGGGTTATCACATTATGGCTGTACCAGGGGGCTTTTCCTTTGGTGACCATTTGGGAAGTGGTAGGTTGATGGGTAACAGGCTACGCTTTGGGTTGCGTGAACAAGTGAGAAATTTTGTCAAATCTGGTAAACCAGTAATTGGGATATGCAACGGTTTCCAGGTACTTGTGAAAATGGGATTATTACCTGGTGACGACGATGTCAGTTTAACTCAAACAGCATCCTTAGCGTTGAATGATTCGGGCCATTATGAGAATCGTTGGGCTACGTTAGAGTTCGATTCCCAAAGCCACTGCATTTGGACTAAAGGAATGACAAGAATCCGAGTTCCCGTACGTCATGGTGAAGGAAAATTCGTAACAGCCGACAAAAGTCTCCTTGATGACTGGCGTGAAGCAGGACAACTAGTTGTAAAATATGTAGATCCTTCAAGTGAATATCCTTCCTCAAGTGACGAAGTATTACCATATCCAATTTCTCCCAATCAAAGTTGGAGAAATATTGCAGGTGTATGCGATCCATCGGGATTAGTATTCGGTTTAATGCCCCACCCCGAAGCAAATCATTCAACATGGTTAGGCGCAACTTGGACTAGAGAAGATATAGAACATGGTGAAGGAGAAGGTATGATAATATTCAGAAATGCCGTAAATTATGTTACAGAAAATTTCGATAATTAAAATGAAAATCTTCATCCAATAGATATCTATCGGCATTATTATGACAACTCGTGATGCCACAGAATTATTCTCTGAATGGGCTCTAAAAAATAGAGATGAGGGAATGGAAAGTGGACACGCAAATTCAGTCAATGAAATGTTAAATATTGCAATTCCAATGCTTGTAGGACCATTTTCAGCGATAGATGTGGGTTGTGGAAACGGTTGGGTGTGCCGTAAATTACAATCAAATGATAATTGTAGTAAGGTAGTCGGAATTGACGGTTCAATTGAAATGATTACCAAGGCAAAACAAAAGGGAGGAGAATTCCATTTAGCAAAACTTCCAGAGTGGGCCCCTTCACAGAAGTTTGATTTAATACATTCAATGGAATTTCTATATTACCTGAAAGACCCTTTAGAAATGTTGAAAATCTTCTTCAACGAATGGCTAAATGATAAAGGGGTTCTAATTGCAGGAGTTGACCATTATTTGGAGAATGTAGAAAGTCACGATTGGCCAGAATCTCTCAATGTACATATGACAACACTGAGTGAAGAACAATGGAGACAAGGTATGGTTGATGCCGGATTCACTGATGTTGAAACACGACGAGTAGGACTCAAGTTAGGATTTGTGGGCACTTTAGCAATCTCTGGTCGAAAGCCTTGAAATTCTCAATCTATTCTTCTAAAAGAGAATTAGATGCCTTTGCGTATTTACTATTTCCCGTTGCTTCAGCATAAATCACAAAACAGTTCATAATCGTAGTTGCCCACCAAAATGGAATCAGAATGTATTCCATAATTCCAGGGTCTTCGGTCAAGGCGCTCACTAATTCCGGGGTCAATAGAATGTAGCCAAGTGTTGGCAAAGCTAGAAGAGCGGCACCAATCTTACCCTTAGTATAGTATGCCCCGGCAACGATTGCTCCAAGAATAATCACCATTACAAGGAAGCCCATACCTTCAAATTCGAAGGCAACCCATATGTGGAAGATTAGAATAGCCGAGTTAGCAATAGTTGCATTACGAATATCTTTGAGAAAACCTATCGTGTCCATATTATCGCTACTCGGAATTCCAACCCAGTACGCCTGTTAGAGCAGTCATGCCCCAGAAGACAAGAGGAGGTACATTATCAGAAAATTCCCATGAGACAGCATCCGTAGTATATGTTATCTCAAGCCCCAATGCAATACATAAAACGAACCATACAAAAATAGGTCCTGCAACTACTGCAGTCAATCTAGCCCTATCTCGACCTTCAATCATGAATGCTGCATAGAACATGATAACAGGAATAATTAGAAATATTCCAGATACCATTAGCTCATTGTCGTTGTCCGGATCCATTTGGAACAGTACCCCGACGAATGTATGTACTAGAGCGGTAATTATTAGCCACCATTTAGGGTTTTGTAGTTCTTTTTTGAAATCCATATTATTCACCATCCTTATGTAAATATCCTGCTGTAGTTAATCCGCCTAAAAATAGGAATGGAGGAACCAACCAGACAACTCCGGGCATTTCGTATCCAGTATCGCCAAGCACAACAAACATGACTAAGAAAAACGCCATCATTATGCTGCCGTTTGCCATAGCAAATTTAGCTTGGGAAGAACCACTCAAGACAAACGCACATGCTAACCCCATTGCTCCAAAGCCGGCCATGAACAATCCAAAGAGCTTCTCCATAGCAATACTCTGGTCGTTTACTCCATCGGCACCCCAGGCACTATCCGCCCAACTTTCGGCATTTATATTGTTCTCGATACCACCAATCAAAGCCATTGCTCCACAAATGATATACCATATTTTTGGTTGAAATATTGTCTTTGCGTCCATAATTAAATCTCCTTCATGAGTGTCAATACACTCTCAATCTTTCATTTGAACGTTAGGCATATAGATATTTTCTATATATCCAATAACAAATTAAGAAACTTGAATGGCTTGAACCATGCCCCAAGACTATGTCAGACCCAAACATCACGGTCGAAGAAGAAGCAACTGTGATTGAGATTCTGTCATTATTACATCCGAACGCAAAAAAGAATTCACTTCGAAGAATGGTCGATCATGGGCGCGTAATAGCAGATGGAGTCAAAGTTAGTAAAGGAAATAAAATAATTTCTCCTGGCACTACCATTACGGTCCTTTCTAAATCAGATGGTAATGAAACAGTTGGCAAATATAAAACTACAATCCCTGAACCTGAAGTGGTATATTCGGACAAATCAATAATTGTTGTCAATAAACCAGCCGGCCTTCTTTCAGTAGCGACCGATCGAGGAGAGGCAGATACTATGTTTTCCCGAGTTTTTGCTTGGGCTTGGGAAAATGGAAACACTAGAGCCCATCTTGTTCATAGATTGGATAGAGAAACATCAGGGTGCTTAATTTTCGCGCGTTCAACAGAAATCCGTGATATGTTACAAGAACAATTCAAAGACCGCTCCATTGAACGAATATATCATGCTGTAGTTCATCGCAAACCACCTACTAATTCAGGTGTTGAAACAGGTCGTATCCAGGAAATGAAAGACAAGAGAATGAGACTTGTTCCCGAAGGACGTCGTGCCGGTAAATCAGCAATTACTAATTGGTGGTTAGAAGACACAGGGCCTGAGCATAGCTTGATCCGAATCAAGATAGACACTGGTCGCCGCGCACAGATTCGTCTTCATATGGCAAACCTGGGCTGTCCGGTAATTGGAGATACGAGGCATGGATTCGGTAAAGCTAGTATTAACAGACTCTGTTTACACGCCACATCTCTCGGCTTCATGCATCCTAATGGTAAATTAATGAAAGTCGAAAGCCCAATACCTAGACAATTGATTTCCGAATTGAAAAGACGTTTAGGGTAATCATTCTTCTTCTATGGACATGTTGATTGCTTTCCTAGGCATGTATAATTTAACCAAAATAGCATTCAACATAGCAATTATTCCCATTACTGTCGCTGAAGCAATCATGCCCTCCATAAATGCTAGTTGTGCATTTTCAATCAAAGCCGCGCCTAACATATTGCCATTCTCTAACATCTCCGCCCCGATTTGCATTGCGGCCGGAAACGACTCCAGTGGAACAGTACCCAAATCTAATCCATCAGGTATGATCATATTTCTTTGATAGTATTCATTCAAAACGCTACCACCAATGGCTATCCCCAGGGCTCCACCAACCTCTCTACTTGCATCATTTGTGGCACTGCCTACGCCTGCTTTATCTGATGGTACAGAATCCATTACTACTGTTGTGGCAGGAGCCAAAGTTAATCCCATTCCAAATCCGAGTAATAAGAAAATACTCGCTAACCGGATATATTCTGAATCAATTTCAACAGTAGTGAATATGGCCATTGCAATTGTCATCAATACCAACCCCACAGAGATAACATTGTTACTTCCAAATTTAGCAGATAACCTATCACTATTTGCAGCAGCAGGCATTAATCCTAATGGTAGTGGAAGAAATCTAACTGCGGCTTCAAGAGCAGTATGACCTCTTACTAGTTGGAAATGCAACATTTGTGTAAACATGAAAGAGAACATTACGAATGAAGCCAACATTATTGCAATTAACCCTAAAGAGAAACCTTTGAATTTAAAAAATCCAATTGGCAACATCGGGTACTCGACTTTCCTTTCCCAATTTACAAATAAATAAGTCATAATAATTGCTAATGCGCTAATAGTTAGAATTTCAGGACTAGTCCAACCTAGTGTAGGGGCTTCGATTATTGCATACAAAACGGTTCCAAGAGCAGCTACTGACAAAAATGCACCCATAGGGTCTAATGGAGTTTTTTTACTGTCTTTTGAGTTTGGGACAAAAACCAGTCCTAATATTAGGGCCAGTAAGATTATTGGGACATTAATCAGGAATACCATTTGCCAATCATAATTCTCTACAGCCCAACCTCCAACTAGTAATCCGATTGGAGCCCCGATACCAGCCATCATCGTCCATATCCCAATTGCCCTTCCTCGCTCTTCTCTAGGAAAAACTACAATCACAATAGATAGAGTAGCGGGCATAACTAAGGCTGCCCCAAACCCCATAGCCGCTCTAGCCATAATTACATCATTTGATGAATCAGCATAGAATGCTGCAGCAGCAGAAGCAGCTCCTAGTAGTATTAATCCCAATTGTAAAGCTCTTTTTCTCCCGAACCGATCTCCTAATGCGCCCATAACTAATAGCATACCTCCAAAGATTAGAGCATAAGAATCAACAATCCATTGTAAATCACTATTATCAGCCTGCAAATCTTTAGACATTTCAGGTAATGCTACATTCAAAGTAACATTATTTAACATCACGATAACTAGGCTTAGACTCATAATTCCAAGTATAAGCCATCTTTTCTCATGCCCAATATTCTCGCTCATAACATTACGGATAAATAGATACTTTTCAAAACATAGGTTACAATATCAAAACCACTCCCGATAACCATGGCTAATCGTCTACATGCGCTCTCCATCGCATTAATTTTCGTATTAGTCAGTATGTCAGGTTGTATATTTTCAGACACTTCAACATCCGATAAGATACCAGAAGAGGGCGAATATCCATCCATTTATGATAGACATACTCTCGCCTGGCAAGATAATCACACATTTTCTTACACTTTGGAACAAGGACCATATTATTCCCTTGATGTGCAAGAAGCCTTCATCGAAGTAGATACCTCTGAAATCTGGGAAACAGGTCCCGACACATCAGAAGTGCATCTTTCGTATTGGCTTCCAAGCAATACTTTGGAGGGAGAACAAGTTCCTGTAATTGCAGTAATTAGCCCTTATTTCTCATATGGCACGCAAGGAGATGAATCGACTCCAACCAATATTGTAAGCGCAGGTCGAGGCGAGTTCATTTTCGAAAATTTTGTTCCTCATGGATATGCTTTCGCTCAGGTAGCAGTATTCGGCACTGAACTTTCCAGTGGATGCTTTGACTATCGTGGTGCAGGAGAAGGTTTAGGAATTCATAATGCTGTAGAATGGCTTGGTTCACAGAACTGGTCTAACGGTCATGTCGGACTTTATGGTAAATCCTATGAAGGAGCAACACAATGGGAAGCTGCAGCCTTAGGAAGCGAATATCTCAAGACCATAGTCCCAATATCTGGTACAACAGCTTTACATCCATTATTGTACAAAAATGGTAGTGCAGAAGCTAGAAGCCAAGTAATGCATATGAATTATTTTTCTAGCACCGTTGATTATAATGAGGATGATTTAGATAATGTATGCCCAGACATTGTAGAGGGACTATTCGCAGGACCTGTTACTTACGGTGCCGGAGAACTAGATCCATATATGTCAAATTATTATGACGAAAGAAGCCATATTGACAAAGCATTCGAAAATTGGAATGGAAGTGTCTATTGGGTTCAAGGATTACAAGACTGGAATGTTGATCCACATCAAGTATTTGGAGGGCCAATCGGAGTAAATTGGTATCAAGATTATATCGATGCAGGGTTTGAAATTAGAGGAATATTAGGCCAATGGGAACATAATTATCCAGATCAATGGACAAAGCATAATGCTCAAGATAGTGGATATGG
>DAJO01000067.1 GCA_002498985.1 Euryarchaeota archaeon UBA257 | reverse complement strand
TTCTCCCCATGCTTTCTGGGCATTCTCTACATCAGCGACATTCACCATTATTCTCTCCCTCACAGGTATGATTTATCATTATTACACAAACACGACAAATCAAACTTAGATATAAATTATGGTGCAGAGGGCAGGATTTGAACCTGCGAAGCACTACGCACTGGGACCTCATCCCAGCCCCTTTGACCGCTCGGGTACCTCTGCTTTACAATCGTCGAAATCTCTAACATATATCACAATGGTGAAACAAAGAGCAAGTGATTACCAGACGTCTAAACCATACTTTTGAGCTAGGGGAACTTCCTCCCCAGTCTTTGCATAATAGTACATTGAGGCTCTATTAACTGCATCGCAAGCAGTAAAGAAAAGAGAAGATAATGTTATACCTGCGACGATTATTATGAAGCCTAGAGCAAATCCTATTTCTCGGTTATCTCAGTGATTATTCAAACTTGCTACGGCAATTTACTCAAGGCATCGTTTTCAATTTTCCTCGAAATAAACTGCATCACCGATAGAAACGGAACCCTCTTGTACCACCGAGGCAGACCAGCGGGACCAACCTTGATTTTTGTTTTGATCTATCCTGGAGAAATTATTTTCCATGAATGATTCCCCTATTTTACTACAGGGGGCACAAGGCTCGCTCAGTCGGATCAAGACAGACCCAAGCCCGATAGTCATGCCAATCTTCAGTTTTGTCCAATCCATTCCTTTGATAGTGAAATTCTCTCCTGCAGTTCCAACGTCGATAGGATGTCCCTCTTCCTGGAGCTGCAGTATCCTCTCTAGGGAGAATATCGACACGGCCCTTCTACTATCTCCATTTTTTCTTTCCATTCTAAATCTATTGAGATCTTCTTCGAGCCCTTCGAATTTGACAACTGCCTTTTTGAGAGGAAGTTTCGGAACTCCCCCTAATTTACTGATATTGATTGAATGTATAATAGACATAATTAATCCTAGAGGTTTAGACATTTAATTGCTACTGAATATCTATAATTTCAAATATTTTTATTCATCAAACAATTCTTCAATTAATTTATAATCCCAATCATATTTATTTTTTATATATTCGATTTCAAAAGCCATGTTTTTCCTTCGTATATATCTGAATAATTTCCTAATTTCTAATTTTTTAATCATATTGATAATTTTCCAATAGTCTCCAAAAGTCGCATGCTGTTTAATGCCATCTTTTTTGTCCCATCCAACAAACTCGTTTAAATTTGTAAATAAATCCATATGAGATCTGTTAGTACTAAGAACCAAATCAAAACTCATTAAGGTATTTACGGCAGAAAGATACTCTTTTTTACCAATATGCACCAAAGGAAGGCGCTCATTATTGGAAAAAATCCGTGTGTAATAGTTATTTGCCATATACACATTCGGTTTTTCTGCAAATTTTTCATACGAAGTACAATCAGTATAACCGGAATAATACGCGTAATTGAAGTTAGACACACTCCTTTTCAAAGGGTCTCTAAGGCATGTAATCAAAAAAACTCTAGAATCCTCGATTAAAGTTTCAAAATTTGGAGACCCCTGTTCTGTTGCTACAAAGGTGACGCCATCTTTCTCACATTTATCTATGAAGTTAATTAATTCTTTTTCATTATACTCCCACAAAGGTAGTATATTGCCGTCCTTATTTTTTGGATTTCCATTTCCATGTGATTGATACAGCACTTCATTATTTTCTATTGCCATATTGACAATTAATGTCCCTGCAGATTTATGTAAATGTTGAAACCAAATCAACCGATAATCATTGCTCACATTATTGCCTACATAGCCGTACTTTTGATACAGTAGGTTCTTTCCGCACACATTGAAGAAGCTTAGTCAGAACAGAGGAAAGGATATTCATGAGTAAATTAGATGCTTTAATTGTAGGCGTTCCTAAAGCAGGAACGACCTGGCTCGCTAATGTATTATCTCAAAATCCAAAAATAATTCTTTCAGAACCCAAAGAACCGAATGTTATTGCATCTCACAAGGGAACTTTTGGAAGAGATACAATGAATCCAGATTGGTCAAAATACGACGATTATTTTAATGGTAGAGGGTTTAGAATCGACGCATCAATACATACATTCTCATGCCCCCTATCGCCTTCTCGCTTACATTCTAAATTTCCTAATATTAAGTTAATATTATGTTTAAGAGAGCCGGTTTCCAGAGCAGTTAGTCACTGGAAAATGATTACAGATACTGAAGAAGATGTGCGTAATGGTGCTGATTGGAGTGATTTTTCTACTGCTTGGTTGGATAATAGATTAAGTGACGATTCTTATTATGGTAAATCAATGCAGAGATGGTTAGAGTATTTTTCATTAGACCAATTCTTAATAATCGACAGTCAGAGAATGAAATATGAACCTGAAAAGGTATTAATTGAAATTGATAAATTTCTAAAAATAAAACCTTATTCATATCAGACCCAAAGTTCTAAACATGCAAATAGTGCATTATCAAGGCGCCCAATCACTGCCATTGGTAAGTCAATTAGAATATTTTTTTCATTGGTGCCTCAGATTATAAAAACTCCAATTGTAAGGGTTTTACAAAAAAAAGATATAGATATTTATCGAGCCCCAATCATTAGTAAAAGAGCCGGAGTAGTTTCAGTAGAGCCAGAACATTATTCAATCTGTGCTGATTCAGTAAATTCTGATTTGAAGGAATTCGAATCTTTGACCAAATTTGATACGACACACTGGTCTAAATTATTACTTATCAATCACGACTAATTTTCCTAATTATAGCCTTCATAAAAGCACGCGGCCAAAGTATTAGTGATTCATAAACTGTTAGTGGGCTAACTCCCTCTGTTTGCTTTTTCCGCAGCTCCTTTCGATTAATACGCCAACCCCCATTCAATATGTTTGTTATCGAAATCGAAGCGGCAGCAACCTCTACATATTTTTTGGGATCACACCTGTATAGAAGTTGTTCACTATCGTACGCCACTCTAGCCACTCCTCCTCTATCTGGATGATGTACTATACATTTAGATGACCATTTTATTGTGTAGCCTGAATTTATTACTCTCCATGCCAAATCTGTATCTTCTCTATGAATATAGTATCTCTCATCAAAACCTCCAATTTCTTCTAAAACAGAACGTCTAAAAGCCATATTGGCGGTTTTGAATCGATTCCATTTATCCTTTTTCTTCGGGTTCATATCCGATAACTGACCATCAACTCCAATAGTAGTTACAAAACCCTCCATTCCATGAATATTTTCATTTTGAAAGTGTTTTTGTATTGAAGCAACCCAATCTTTTGAAGGAACACAGTCGTCATCGGTAAATGCCACAATAGGTGCCGAACCTTTAGAAAAACCAACATTCCTCGACCACCCAGGGCCCTTATCGGTAGTAGAATCATCAACAACTTCTATCGAAACTGGTGCTACAGTTTGATTTTCAAGTGCTTTTAAGCACCTAGCCAAAGCCTCCGGTCTGTTAAATGTTGGAACTACCACATCGACTCCCATCTGCACAATCTTCGGACAAGTCACTAACTAAAGACTATTGAGGCATTAATTCAATAACAAATACGTTATCGTAGATTCATGATTGACATTGCATCACTCGTATTGGGAAATTTGCAAGACAGTATTGAATCTGCTTTTGGGCCATCTTTTGGATGGTTCATAGGCCATACGATTATACTTTTATTCGCACTAATGTTAATCTGGATTATACAGAATAGAAATCATATCGCTAGTGAATCGGGATGGGGCTATCCCAATTTAATGGATATTTCAGTAATTGCTTTAATAACAGTGTCCCAGTACTTTGTTTATGTCAATTTATTAGATTTCCCTAGCACAGCATCATGGGGGCTAGCAATATTCTGGACAATGACATTGAGATGGCACATATTGGTTCTAGAATAGTCTAATTATTCGTATTCACGGTTTTTTCTACGATAGTAGATTAAGCCACCAAAAATAACTACAACAATCCCCAAAATTCCCCCAATAACTGGTAATTGTTCTTCCGTGATTCCTAGTTGTTCAATAATCGATTCATTTCCCCCAAGTTCAATGCCTAGGCTTGTAGATTTCTTCTTTATTTTAATATCAACTTTATTGGAATTAGGACATGAATTCGGCCTAATGTCACCCACTTCGATGATTACTATACATCCCTCCCAATCACTGTCTAAATTATCCGGTGTACCTATTATGAAATTACAATTTTCGCCTGTATCTCCTATGTCAATTTCAACATCACAATTTCCACCTATATTTTCAAAACCACTGGGCCAAGAAGATGAACCCATATTTTTCTTAATTAGATGAACCTGATAACTAACTTCTCCTTCCTTATTGCTATTACAATTTACAGCAGCAGAGATAGAGATTTCATCGCCACCATCAAATGTCCCCCCTCCTTGGCCAATCTCAGAATTACAGTTCATATATTCAATAATAGTAATAATTATTTCTTCAGAATCAGAAGGACCTAGAGGATATGGCAAACCATTCACTTGATTTACTGTGGCAGTAACATTAACTTCCATTTCTCCAGGCTCCTCTGCTTCATCAGATCTGAATAATACGTCAAATTCAAGACTTTCTCCTGCAGCCACGGTCATAGATTCAGGAGCCGAACTATCTAATTCTCCCGCTTGTACCTGTATTGTCACTTGCTCAGAAAACATACTAGGATTTTCCACAGTACATTCTATGATAACGTTTCTAGTTACAGACCCAGAATCAATCTCTCCCTCATCTTCACATGTAATAATTATCTCAGGTAATAATTGTGCTGAAACAGGCGTAATGGAATTCAGCATAGTCGCCAAGATTAGCATAGTACAAACAACGCTAACTACCCTTGACATAACACAACGGAGTCGCTAATTACGGATAGAATTATTCCTTAGTTAATACAATAATTCATTAAATTACCATTCAAAGGATTCATGACAGCCCTTAGTTTCGATTACGGTATGAGTGATGGGGCGGGACAACCTCC
>DAJO01000044.1:3494-20792 GCA_002498985.1 Euryarchaeota archaeon UBA257 | reverse complement strand
AGATTAAGGGAGAATCGAGACGCCGGAGCCCCACAACTAATTGTAGAAGATTTATGGGAATTATTACAATATCACTGTACTACTTATTTCGATAATCAAACCAGTGGTATCCCTCCTGCAAGACATCGTTCAGGAAGGCCTTTGAAGACTTTAACACAGAGATTGAAGGGTAAAGAAGGAAGATTCCGTTCTAATTTGTCAGGTAAGAGAGTAAACTTCTGTGCAAGAACTGTTATTTCCCCTGATCCTAATTTGGGTATTAATGAGGTTGGAATTCCAGTCAAAACTGCCAAGGAATTAACCGTGCCAGTCAGAGTAACAAATAGGAATAGGGAACAACTTAGACAGATGATTCTGAGAGGTCCTGATGTACACCCTGGTGTGAACTATATCATACGTGGCGACACACTCAGAGTAAGAATCACTGATCGCACTAAATATATTTGGGCTGGATTTAGATGTATGAATCCTGATTGTCATTCAGGAAGCGATGATGAGCCTTATTCAGGATATAGGCCTGACCTAAATCAGGTATTACCTGCGCCTAATTTCCTACCTGGTCTAGAGTTAAAGAGACAAATGAGGAGAAATTCGATTGGAGATCTGGAAGAAGAATGGGGTGTAGATTTAGAGAAAACAATTTCAAATCTGAGAGGAGAAGAAAGTGAAGGTTCCATGAAAGGACAGAGTCTTCCTCCTGATGATCCACGCGCTTTAATTCACAGTAGATGGCTTTGGGAACATTCCAATCCTGATGATGAATACCCTGAACATTTAGATGTCAATTGCCCTCACTGTGGAAGTCCATCCATTGAAGATGAGTATGGAGAATCTTACAGGACAGATGTTGAAGATAGGCTAAGTACTGTAGATAGAGATGGAAATCCAAAACCAGGTGTAGTTATCGAAAGACATTTGATTGATGGAGATGTTACAATATTCAACAGACAACCATCTTTACACAGAATGTCAATGATGGTACACGAAATCAGAGTTATGGAAGGCAAGACCTTCCGATTTAATCTGGCAGATTGTACTCCATACAATGCAGATTTCGATGGAGACGAAATGAACCTTCACGTAATTCAATCAGAAGAGGCTAGAGCAGAAGCGAAGATTTTGATGCGCGTTCAAGAGCACATTATCACTCCAAGATATGGTGGGTCCGTAATTGGTGGAATCCACGACCATATTTCTGGTTCTTACCTTTTGACCCACGGTTCAAAACTACTTTCAGAGAAGCTAGTAATTGAGATTCTCGGTGCAGTTGGTTGGGATGGAGGACTCCCGGAAATCAAAGAAATAGATGGCGTAAAGGGCTATCTAGGTTCAGATGTTTTGAGTTTAATTGTTCCTGAGGGGTTCAATCTTGAATATACAAGTAGATCAGGCGACCATGTACAAGTAAGTGATGGTAACGTTTCTGGAACAATTGATAAGAGAGGAATCGGTGCTGAAGATGGTAGATTATTAGATGCTGTTGTCCATACCCATGGTCCAGATGTAGGAGCGGAGTTCATTAACAGGATGACTAAGATGACAATAGCGATTTGTACATCAATGGGCTTCACTACAGGTATTGATGATGAAGATTTACCTCCAGAGGCTAAAGCGGCTATTGCAGAAATTAATAAAACTGCTAGCGATAACGTGAATATCGAATTAGAAAAGTTCGGTAAAGATGGTCGTAGGTATGAAACAAGGCCAGGTAGAACCGCTGAAGAAACACTTGAAGAAAATATTCTCAATATATTAGATTCAGGTAAGGCAGAATCTGGAAAAGTAGCGAAAGAATTCCTTGGTGACGACAACTCTGCTGTATTGATGGCAACATCCGGAGCAAGAGGTTCTATGGATAACCTAGCTATGATGGCAGGTTCAATTGGTCAACCTAAGGTTAGAGGTAAAAGGCTAGAAAGAGGATACCAAGAAAGAGTTCTAACTCACTTCAAGAGAGGAGTCAAAGGAGCAGAAGAGAAAGGTTTCGTTTCATCTTCATTCAAGAGAGGACTTGAACCAACAGAGTTCTTCATGCTTTCAGTATCTGGAAGGGAATCTTTGGTTGATACTGCTGTCCGTACTTCTAAGTCAGGATATATGCAACGTAGATTGATTAACGCAATGGATGATTTGAAAGTAGCAGATGATCACATGCGTTCAGTTAGAAACACAGCAGATAGAATTATTCAATTCGAATACGGAGAAGACAAAGTTGATCCTGCTAGAAGTAGAAAGGGTGAACCGTTCGATGTCAATCAAGTTCTAGACGATGCATTAGGAGGTGCTAACTAATGGTAGTAAAGAGTGCAACAAAAAAGAAGCTTATGGACTTGGGTATAGAAGAAGAATATGCCCATAAACTAGCTGATGATAAAAAATGGGATGACGTTAAAGTATTAACTTCATCACAAATTGCTCAGATATGTGGTACTGACTCAGGCACTGCTACAAAAATCTTCGAAGTAATGGCTGGTTCTTCCAAAGCCGCTCAGAGAGCAGCGGCTAGAATTGATAAGACATTATTGAGAAGAAAGGCCGCTAGAAGGAGTAGAAGTTCTAAAAGAGCAACTTTACCCATCCAAACTTATGATTCGGAATCCAAAATGATTCAAATTCTCAGAGATGTTGATGTTGAATCTGAATTATATTCACAATTGACTGATGCATCGGTTAAACTGAATGCACCTATGTCGCCGAGAATAATTAATGATCTAGTAAATGCTCTAATTGCAAGAGGTGAAACAAAATTAACTCCTTCTAAGGCAAAGAAGGTAGTTACCTCAGCCAATGAACATCTTAAGGGTTCTAGAGTTGATCCACACGAAGCAGTTGGAATTACTACAGCTCAATCAATTGGTGAGCCTGGAACTCAGATGACTATGAGGACATTCCACTATGCTGGTGTGGCTACAGTAAACGTAACACAAGGTCTTCCACGTATTATTGAAATTGTAGATGCTAGAAAAGTTCCTAAAACTCCAACTATGAGAATCTATCTTGACGAAAATAATGCGAAAGGTAAACCTCTTCGAACTAATCAAAAATTAGTCCAAGAAATTGCAGCAGGATTGGAAACAACAACAACTCGTGATATAGCTAACATTGACGTAGATATTACACAACGACATATTATCCTTTCACTCAATAATGCTAATCTTAGAGTTAAGAAAATGAACGGTGCTGAAGTTCGTGATAAATTATCCCGTGCATTAAGACTCTTTGTCCAAGCAGATAATGACGATAAACCCAAAACTTTGAAGATAATTCCTGGTGTTGCTAAGGAGGAAGAACTCGCTACCTTATCTAGTGATCCACCTACATACACAGCTTTGCTTCAATTAGAAGAGAAAATCAAGAAATTACGATTGAAAGGTCTTCCTGATATAATGAGGGCTAACGTACAAGGGCCAAATGCTGAAACTGGTGAATACTATATTTCTACCATAGGATCTAACCTATCTAAAGTCAGCGAATATGCAGGAGTAGATAGATCTAGAACTTATACAAACAATATCACTGAGATTCATGATTATCTCGGCATTGAAGCGGCTCGTCAAGCAATAATTAATGAAATGCTTCTGACACTTGAAGGAGCAGGTTTAGATGTTGATGTTAGACACTTGTTGATGGTTGCAGATGTAATGACTAGTGAGGGAGAAGTTCGTGCTATAGGTCGTCACGGAGTTAGCGGCACAAAGCACAGTATACTTGCAAGGTCCGCTTTCGAAGTAACAGTAACTCATCTTCTTAGAGCAGGAATTATTGGTGAGAGAGATGAATTAAGAGGTGTCACTGAGAATATTATTGTTGGACAACCTGTTGCTTTGGGAACAGGTAGTGTTGACTTATTTTACATACCAGAGGATGCATAGGGGGATTTATTATGGATTTAGCAAGACAATTAAAACAAGGAATTAGTACAGGAAATTTACTTTTCGGACAGAGACAAACAAAAAGTGCATGCACAAAAGGCGATGCTAGAATGGTCCTAGTCGCTGCAAATTGCCCTAAAGAATATATTTCTGACATAAAACAAAATCATCCAGATGTAACACTTCATCAAGTTACTTTAGTGAATAGGCAGCTTGGTGCTGCATGTGCCAAGCCATTTCCAGTAAGTGCTGTTTGTGTATTAGATCCTGGGCAGAGTGAATTACTTTCGCTCTCAATGAATGTTTGAATATCTTACAATATTCAATAATAGAGATTTTTTCTCTATATTGATAGTTCTTTTGAAGTGATGTAGGTATACCGGATGGTATGGAAGAAATTGTTCGAGCCATTCTCAATTCTCGAACAGTGAGTTTGGAGGCTGTTGAGAAAAGTTTCAATATTTATGGTTTCAAATGTCTAGGTGTGGCAGAAAAGCCAGTTGATATCGAAAATATGAATGATTCATCAGTATATATTTGGCATGTTAAGTCAGATATATTACCCGTTTCGAAAAATGAAATTGAAAGATGGTCGATTGACGCCCCAGGAGATAGGCATTGGATCTTAAGTGAAAGAGAAATCGATACTGATTTATTCAATATTTTTCCTAATGATTTCAAAGTAATTACTTGGGGACCTGATAAATTATCTAGGTGGATTGGTGAATCTGTCCTTAGAGGCGATTTAATAGTGGATAGTACTTCTCACAATAGTATTTTACCAGAAGATATCTCTAATCAAGACACCATAAATAAAGGCAAAAATCAACTTTTAACCCTCAATCCAATCATTGATTTAGAAGATTGGCTAAAGAATCAACCTTCAGGTTCACTCAATACAATTCCCGTACTTTTAGAAGTTAAATTATGGCAAATTTCTGGTTTAATGATTGGTCCCGATTCGAATAAAGATACCAAAAAATGGTCTTTTATTGAAGACCCGTGGATGAATAAGATTTTTCCTTTTTCCGAAGATCAAATTTTCGAAAACCCTCCGGGTCTTCGCCAAATCCAGCCTTCTGAGAGCGAATGGTTTTCCTTGGAAATGCTCAAGTCAAATCTTAAACCATTACTTGATTACAGGAAGAAAGAGCAATCAAACGATAGTGATGAATTAGTCAAGTCGACGATGCTTGAGTGGTGGAGAGTAGATATTTCATCATTAAATTTTAATTTTGAGTATGCTCAAATACCAGGATGGAATTTAATATTTGATGATGGTGAAGAAAAAATACTTCACAGTCATAACGGTAAAGTCTACAATTTATAGATTAATTTCTTTGTAAAGCCATTAGTTCTTCAGTTGATAGAGTATCTCCTGACATTAATCTAGACATTAAATCTGTAACTTCTAACTTGCCACCATTATCATCTTCAACATTCCTCTCTTGCGCATTCATTGCCTTAAATAGGTCTTGTATTGAATGAATACTTCTCAATGATACAACATATTTGTTGTGTAGTAAGTCTGCTTCCCTTTTAGATCGAATCACTCCTTCTTGAGAAGAATTTGCTTTTGCTCTCAATCTATCCACTTCCTCTGATAATTCTATCATTAAGTCATGAGATTCTTGAGCCGTAGTAACTGCATCTTCAACAAGCCTATGAGCTTCTTCTTGTAATTTCGCTGCCTTTCTAATTTGTGATTCTAACTCTGAGAATACATTCTCTTTCTTTTGTTGTTTGACTTCTTTTAATTCTTGATATAATTTTTTCATTTGCCGACCAAAGTCTTTTTCTTTTTTACCTGGGAAATGACCAAGTTCAAATCTCATTTCCAATTTATTCATCTCAGCTTGGATAGTTCTTTCATTACGTTTTTTATCTTTTTTCTCAATTTTTTGGCGCTCTTCAGCAGGTTTTTTTTCTTGTAATTCCGCTCTAAGTTGTTTCAAAACTGTTGATCTTTCTGCACGAATAATTTTTAACTCCTTAACTTTAGAATTTGCTTCATCTCTGATTACTTTTTGATTTTGAACTTCTGAAATCAATTCCTTAACTTGTCTATTGATTTCATTCCTTTCGGTTAAATATTTTTTAACTTTAGCATTCCAACTATCTCTATCCTCGCGAAATTCAGAAAGTTTCTCATCTAATGATGTACTTTTAGGTGTGAGAACCTCTCTTACCTCGTCAAAATCCATCATTTGCTAACACCTATCACATTGTCCGAGTTAATGCCCTCATATAAGGGCATAGGGGCGAGGTAAAATGGCCAACTGCTCATTCATCTCTTTTAGAAACTCGTGAACCCAATCTTGCCCCTCCTCTGGCTACTCCAAGCCTTCGATGTTGTTTCTTTCCTTTATTTTTCTTAGATGATTTTTTCTTAGGTTTTTCGGTATTATTTTTTGTTAATTCTGCTAGGCCACCTGTTCGAAGTAATGCTCCTAATTCTTGCGTATTTAGAGAATCTCCACTCGTCGCTCTTTCTTTAACTTCTGAGATTTTTATTGGCTTGCCCCTACTACTTGTCAATTTAAGATATGTTCTTAGACGATTAGATTCTTTCCTTAATGCCTTTCTTTCTTCAGAAATCTTATCTAATTGTGAATCAATTTTATTAATCCTTTTACTAATCTTCCTAACATCTGACCTATTCACACTGCTTGAATCTATTTGTCCTTCTTGTGAAGAATCTATTTCCTTTCCTTTTGGAGATTTATTCCTTGTAGCATCTAACTCCTTAGTAATCTCTCTAATCTCTTTAATATGATTGACATAATCTTCATGAAATTTTTCTGAATCTTGTTTTCTTGTGTATGCTGCTTGAAGTTCGAAAAATCTTTTGAACATATCAATTTCTCTATGGAGTGTTGGTACTGCAGTCAAATCATTATCAATAGTCACTAATCTCTGATGTGTTTCGGCCATCCATTCTGATAGAATACTAGATGGAGGCGGAATAGATGCATTGACTGAATCTCTCTTTTTCCTAGCATCTTCTGCTAATTTTCTCGATTGATGAAATTTCTTTAATAAAACTCTTCTTTCATCACTAATAGCTTCATTTTCGCCCACTGTTTGGCGTAAAGATTTTACAATTTCCACTTGATTTTTCCTTTCATTTCTCAATGATTTATGCTCATCTTCAATTGTTCTAATTTCACGTTCTATTTTGTTTGATAATAACTTTACTTCTTTGTGTGATATTTCTTCTAAATCTGAAAAAATTCCTTCTTGAGGGTCTGAATCATTCATTCTTCTTCCTCCTTTTTCTTGTTATTAAGAGATTTTTTTGTCTTTTTACTACTAGTTTTCTTTCTTGCGAAAGATGAATCTCCTCCTTCAGCAACCTTTCTTTGTGCAGACAATAAATCTTTGAACCCATCACCTAATTCACCAAATCCTTTATCCAATCTTCTCTCCCAATGTTCCACTGCTTTGTCGGACTGTGATAGCAATTCCCTTGCTCGATCTAATTGTCTTCGAATTTCACGCAGTTCATCTCTAATCTTTTTCTGTTTTTCATGTTGTGGTTGTGCTTTTTCCACTCCGTCAAGCATATTTCTGTGTGATTTGTCTGCTAATCTATATAGCGAGTTCATTTCTCTTCTTGCATCAATATATGTGACCATTTCAGGATTTAAATCTCTTCTTTGTTTAAGCCATTTATCATTTTCTTCAATCAGTTTTTTCCTTCTATCCAACAACTTTCTTTCAGCCTTATGGTCTAATGCTGATGTTTGTATTTTCTTTTCAATGTCTTCTATTTCTTCAAACATTTTTTCTTTCTTCCAAGAAGGGTCAAGATTAATCATTCCATCATTTTGAATTAATTTTTCTCTACTTTCTTTGACTATTTTTAATAACTCATTTGCCTTTTTTTGAGCTTCATTCCTTTTTTCTTTTAAATCACTGACTTTCGAATTTATATTTTTATTAATTTCTAATGCCTTTTTTGCTTTAGGCGCAAGATTTTGTTCTTCTGCCTCTAAAGTTCTAATTACTGTAGGTAATTGTTGTTTTAGCAATTGTCTTCGCGCAAGAAGAGACTTAGCCATCTCTTCCGGCGTGACTGCGAGAAGCTCATCAGTGTTCATAGTGTACGGGGCTGACGAAAGTTATCAATAAAGGTCACTATGTGACCTCGAAGAGGGGTTTCATTCATACGGTTGTTCTTGTCGAGTATAATCCAATGACCCGAAGAACAACAGTTTCTTCTTTGAAGGTTTTATTACTATTATCAATAATAATGATTATTTTTTCTTCTAATACGTCTGCTGCAGATACGGATTTTGACATTTCTGCAGATAACACATGGTCTGTTGAATATCTAGATGGAAGTACATTGCAAAAGACAGGAAATAATTCTGCATCTGATGGTGATTTCATAGCATTAAAAATTCAAATTTTTAACACAAATCTTTCTTCTGAAGATGCGTATTGGAGCTTTAGTTTTGGTTTTGATGGACAATGGTATGGAGGTAACTCGGGAGTTTTAATAGGTAATTTGTCAACGAATGATATCGAAATTTCTTTTGGTCCGGTTACTGAAGGTTATATTCTTTGTAAGCTAGAGGTAGATAATACTCTTGAAAATGAAGTACTCGAAATCAGAGTTGGCCCTAATCCCGTAAATTTCTCTTCTGCGGGTTCTAATGAGATTGTTATTATCGGACAACCAATACATGTCGGTGATGAATTAACTGCATCAATATTGGTACATAATCAAGGCTCTACTAGTGATTCAGTTAGGCTAGAATTAACTAGAGATGATGGGACAACTCTTGTCAATGGAGAATTTATTTCAATTTCTCCAGGCTCTAGTAGAGAGGTTTCAGCTAATTTTGTCCCACTTTTATCTGGTTCTCTAAATGTTGATTGGAGAATTTCCTCACTAAATGGTGGTGTCGAGGTATCTCTTAATGGAAGTTCCAACATAGAAGTTAGAAACTCACAAGACATTATTGTGGAATTAGAAGAAATTTCTTGGGATCTCGAAGATGGATTAGATTTGGATATGTCAATTTCTCTCAGTTCTGGATTAAATCGTAGTATGGGGGTAGAAATTTTCATGAAATCAGGAAATGAATATGGTGAGTTTCAAAAATTTAATATCCAAATGAATCCGGGTATAAGGAATATTAATTTGAATCTTGGTCACCCTGATGCGAGTCGATTAAAGGTAGTTGTGAGTCCAAATGGTTGGCTTCCTTTGAATGGCGATGGAGAACTAATTATTGAATTAATTCCGCCATTAGTTATCCCTTCAATATTAATTTCAGGTATGTCACCAACAACAGTTTCTTTGGGTGATACATTTACAATTGACTATACACTTGAAAACACTGGTACTTCTGCATCATCTGCAGGATTATTGAGAGTAGTTGGTGTCGCAAACAATCTCGTTTTCACTGAAGTTTCAGTTCCTTCCATAGACCCTGGAAATGATTATTCAGGGACAGTAGAATTCCCTTCTTGGGAATATTCTCAAACCGTAGATGTTGAATTCATTTGGAATATGGAAGATTTAACTGTAAAAAACCAAACATCAGTAGTAGTTGACAGCGGGTCAAGTGCTAGCTTTTCGCTTCCATTTAGTGTCTATGCTGCAATCTATGGTGCTCTGTCTGGCCTTGCTATTGTTATGACTAGCCTAGTAATTTTCAGAGCGATTTCGCAACGAACACCTTCAACCAATTCTAAATTATTTAGAGGTGATTTCTTGAATAATAGGTTTGTAAAAAATAATGCTTCTGAATTAAAGAAAGAAGTATCTTGCCCCTCATGTAATCAGAGGTTAAATATTCCAATTGAGCATAATGGCTCTGTAAAATGTCCTGCTTGCTCAATGCAATTCTCACAAAAGAGTTTTACTCAAAATGAAATTGAAGATAGTATGAGCGTAGAAAAACCAGATGATGAAGATATTATTTCTGAGTATGAGGCATTATCGACTACTGATCTACTATCATGCCCCAAATGTGAACAAACTCTTAGAGTTGCTCTCGATAAGAGGCCTGTAAGGTCACGTTGTCCGGCTTGTAGAGTTGAATTTATAGCAAAAATTGGTTGAGGTTTAATATGTCTGATTTAAGTGAGTTTGAAGAAATGTATCTCAAACGTATTTTCGAGGCTCACTTCGCAGAACCTGGTGAAATAGTAAGAACTACAAAATTAGCAGAACTCATGGAAGTAAGTCCTGCATCAACTACTGAAATGATTCAAAGACTTTCAGTTAGAGATTATGTGACATATATTCCTTACAAAGGATGTAGGTTGACTTCAGAGGGATTTAAACATTCATCAAGAATTAAGAGAAGGGAAGAGTTGTTAAAAATTTTGTTAACAGATGTGATTAGATTTGATGGTGACATTGATTCAGTCGCCTGTAAGATTGAACATAGTATTGATGAGAATTTAGAAGCATCTATTGATCGAATGTTAGGGTACCCAGAGAGAAATAAAGATGGAGTGATGATTCCGACAGTGGATAGAAGTATGATTACTTCTACAACAAATATTTTGTTACCTTTATCAGCACTTCCCGAAGAAACACCCTCGATAATAGAATTAATAAATTCTAGTGGTGTGGCTATCAAAACGCTAGAAAATGCAGGTATCAAAATTGGTAATTCTATAATCAAAAAATCAAATAAATTTTATTGTGATGGCTCTGAAATCGCATTTTCGAGAGAATTAAGTTTCAAAATCATAGTTCGAGTTGAGTAGGGATAATTATGTCGAATATTAATGATGATTTTGATATTCTATCGATTGAAGAGAGCATTCAACCCCCTTCAGCACCAGAGATTGATGATTTTTCTAAAGAGATTAATCAGGATGTAAATTTTGATTTAAAGGGTATTCAAAGATTACAGGAATATGAAAGAAACCTTGTCAAATTAGATCGTCTTTTTATCAGTAGAGGTGCCAGATTCATATTGATAATACCAATTTTAGTAATTTTATTATATGGTTTTGCAGAATTGTTTACCGGTTCAGAACCCGACTGGTGGGTAAATCATGTCTTACCTGTAATTCCTTTCAATATCACCATAGAAGTAGGGTTTTATTATCTAGCGTTTTTCTTTATCATCGCAGATTTGGGTCTTCTATGTTTACTTTTACTACTCTTATCTGTTACAAGAAGAATTTTTAATATTCAATCAAATTATCTTACAAAGACGGGTCTAACATTCAAAAGTGCTCATGGCTATGCAGAGATGAAAGAAACTATAGAAGGCTCATTTAGACAAGTTGTAGCGACTACTTTTCTAATGTTTCTTTCAGGTATATTTTTAATTTCGAGTCTTCAATTTTCTGATTTTGTTAGTGGAAACTCAGTTCTACTATCTTTTTCAACAGGATTTCTTTTATCAGGTCATGGTGTTCATATGGTATCTAATCGTTCGAGATTTAATACATGTGAAACGTGGGGCATGTTAGATTCTTTTTCACCACCAATACATCCTGCTTTATTGAAAAGACCATTTAGTGATGTAATTAGTGCTCATGTTGACCCGCTTCTTTCAGTACGTATTTCTGAATATTTACGGTCAATACAACATTCTGTTAATGAAGGAAATAATATCTCTGATTTACAAGAAAAACTACTCCATTTATTGCACTTAAGGAGGGCAGGTTTTTTGGATGAAGAAGATTTTCGTTCAGAACTTGGGGTGATGATGCCTCTAGATATTATTGATGAATTATTCCGTCATCCTGAATTGGGTGAAGAAACCTGGGATCGTTTAATCATTAGGGCGAGAGATAGGTGTGCATCTTTTTTCCGCCTTCATGACCGTTTGAGAATGAAGATAGATACTGGGCTTAATCACGAAATCTGGTTCGATGTTGATATGGAAAATCTTGTGGTCGGTCAAGCAAATTTATTTGCTTATGTTTTGAATAATGGCCCTGAACCAGCGAATCTCATATTAAAAATTCAAACTCCTGATTTCAGACCTTCTGAATGTGTTTACAAACTCAGAGTAGACTCTAGTTACGAACTATTAAATCAGATTGATAACGACTCTTTTGTGCAGAAATTACCAATCATTATAAAATCTACAGAAATTATCTGGCAGAGCTTATTGCCTGAAGAAACAGGAGAAGCTACCGTTACTGTAAGATTAGAGGATGAAGATGGTAACTTACTAAGTGGTAGAGTATTAACGGTACAAAATAGAGCAGATTTGTTCACAAGATTAAGAATTTCAATCGGCGCAATCTTCTTAGTTGGTGCAGGAATAGCAATTATTTCACCAATATTGCCTCTCTTTACGTCTCTTCTAGGTCTATGAATCGAGTAGTTTCATTGAAGAAGGGTTCCTCTCTCGGCGACCTTGTGAAGGATGAGCAGCCGAGGCCTGATGATGACCTTAGAACAAGGTTGCATGCTATGGAAACAAAAATCCGTAGAATGAAAGAACAAAGAAATTCATTCAATGAAGATGCGCGAAGAGCCGCTGATTCAAGAAATGCATTACAGGAACAAAGTAAGGAAATTAGAGAATCAATTAAAGATAAATTAGATGAGCAAAAGAAAGTTAGGGACCAAGCTCAAATCTGTAAAGCGAGAAGAGATGAGATTCAAAAACAAATTAGAGAACTCATTAATCAAAATAGAGGGCGTAAAGATGATGCTAAAGGAACTAAGTCAGTAGTAATTGAATTATCCGAGACTATTAATGAGATAGAAAAAATTGAGAATACTATGATGACTGATGGTCGATTGATTTTAGAAACAGAGAATAAATTACTGAAGAAATTAAAAGTGTTAATTTCAAAGAGAGATAAATTAATGCCAGCAGTAAAGGATTTCGAGGCAATAAATATCGATATAGGAGATATGGACGGTTCTATTAAATTACTTAAATCTGAAGCTGACAAGGCTCATCAAGAAATGATAGATTTCCATAAGCAAGCAGATTTAATTTGGGAAGATGTAAAACCTATGCTTGCTGAAAGAGATTTCTTACGAGCAGAGGCAGATAGATATCATTTGGCATATGTGGCTAGCAGAGAATCTGCAAATGAAGTACATGAGAACATGAAGGAATTAATCAGCCAAGTAAACGAAATTAGAGATGAAATGAAAGCAGCTGAAGAAGAGCGTGTAAAAGTAATTAAAGATCATAATCAATCTGTTAGAGATGCTCTAAAACTCCCGAGCGAAGACGAGGGAATGGCAGATTCCTTAGCATCTCAATTAATCAATAGTGGATCATTAACACTGGGTGGCGTTTTAACTGGAGATTCTAAATCACCTGTTTCTAAAAATATGAGAGGGAAAAAGCAATCTCGTAAACTTGGGACAACTCGTGGTAAGAAATAATTACCATCCTCTTTTTTCCATTCTTACATCGAGAGTCTCAATTTCCAAACCGGGCATTGCTTCTCCAATCATCCTACTTGCTTCTGCTACTGAATCAGGGTCTTGATATCTATGAGTTGCTAGAACAATGGCTTCAGCAGTTGTCTTAGGATCAGAGCTTTTGAATATTCCAGAACCAACAAAAATTCCATCCATACCGTGATTCATCATTAGAGCAGCATCTGCCGGTGTTGCAATTCCGCCCGCTGAAAATGTGACGACTGGTAATCTTTCCATTTCTACTACATCATGTAATATTGATTTGACTTCAGTCCTTAGGTCAGAAGTTTTTCCAAAAGGTGTTCTTGTAATGCTAATGTCAAATTCAGAAGCATCTGGCATTCTGTTAAATCCTCTCATAATCACATTCACCATATCTTCAATACCCTGTGAATCAGAATTTTTCGCATGAAAAATTTCTTCCTTAACTAATCTCGCATGTTGAACTGCGCTCACTACATTCCCGGTTCCTGCTTCCCCTTTCGTTCTGATCATAGCTGCACCTTCTGCAACTCTTCTAATGGCTTCTCCAAGATTTGTACAACCACAAACAAAAGGAATTGTGAAGTCGTTCTTTGCTATGTGATAAAACGGATCTGCTGGAGTTAGAACCTCTGACTCATCAATCATGTCTACACCAAGTGATTGTAGAACTTTCGCTTCATCATCATGTCCGATTCTAGCCTTAGCCATTACTGGAATGCTTGTAGTTTCTATAATTTCTTTTATCATATCAGGATGGCTCATTCTTGCAACTCCACCTTGTGCCCTAATATCCGCGGGTACTCTCTCCAAGGCCATTACAGATACTGCTCCTGCGTCTTCAGCAATATGAGCTTCTTCAGGTGTAACTACGTCCATAATGACTCCACCTTCTTGCATTTTTGCAAATCCTCTCTTCAATAAGGATGTGCCATGTCTCATGTCAGTAAAGTTGAACCTTCCATTCATGACCATTCGTCATGGTTATCATTCATGAACCTATGTTCATAAAATGCTAATATTAAAATTTAATTATCTGCCAGAACTGGAGAATCGCCCTCAGCTATTGGTAGGTCCGGTGCTTCATTTTCATTCTTTTCTAGCCAATGTGCATGCTCATCAGGTAAGTCAGTATCGGCAAAGATTGCCTCAACGGGGCATTCTGGTATACAAGCAGCGCAGTCTATACACTCATCAGGGTCTATTACAAGGTAATTTTCATGTTCTCTGAATGCTTCTACTGGACATACAGCTACACAATCTTGATACTTATGCATCACACAAGCCTCTGTTACTACGTGGGTCATAACATGTCGTAAGAAGTAACACATAAGAATACTTGTATTAACTACAATATTCTAGTATAATTATTCGAGGTTAATTATATCCTCAATTAAGTTTGTAATAACTTCTACAGCTGATTCTCCAGGGTATGATTCTATCTTGAATATACCTTTGACTGTTGAAGAAATACTATTTCTTTCCGCTAAACAAATTTCACCTTTCACAAGTTCACTAAGTTTTAATCTCACATAAAAATTCTTATTTTCATCAATCCTTAGTTGGATATTATTTTCTAAGAGTTCTTTCAAAATATCCTTTCCAAGCCTTTCCAGGGATTTCCTTGCACCTCTTTTTTTCATATTCTTCGCTAAAATAGTAAATTGTTGAGCACCATGGAATGATTTATCTTTAGATAATTCAATAGAAGATTTATCACCAGCAATCCATTTAACTGAATCCTGTATTAATTCTGTTTGATCCAACGCGCTTACATTAACTCTCCATGACACGCTATGCAAACTCATATCTATTCCTACAGCATTACAGTATTGAATGCCACGCTTAGTAAATATTTCCAACACTGTTTATTGCGTCTCGTTCATATACTGCATGAAAGTCGCACGGTTCGCAAACGGGGCAGCCCCCGGTAAATACGGAGTCGTTGAATATGGCAAAAGGAGCATCAGCAAGAGCAGCGGCACGTAAACAGAGAGACAAGTGGAAGGCAAAGCGCTGGTTCACAATCAGGGCTCCTAGAACCCCTTGGTCATTTAGAGTGATAGGAGAAACTTTGGCTGAAGAGCCATCACAACTAATTGGTAGAAACTACGAAGTCATTCAAAATGAGTTAGATGGTGACTTTTCAAAGATGCATGTGAAAGTTGTTTTCAAAGTTACAGATGTTCTTGGTAACGATGCAATCACTGAATTTGTAGGCCATGAGTTGCTTAAAGATCATGTTCGCAGACAGGTAAGAAGGGACCGTGGTAAAATTGATGACACTATTGATGTTGTTACAGAAGATGGATTCTACGTTCGTTTCAAGCCATTAATGATTTCTAGAGCTAGGATTAAGTCTAGTCAAAAACAACAAATGCGCACTATTGCTAGAGATATTATCTTGACTACAGGTGCAACATCTACATGGTTCAAACTACAAGCAGCAACTCTTGATGGAACTCTAGAAAATAAAATCAAAGAAGCGGTTTCAAAAATTCAACCGGTTCGAACTGTGGTTATTCGACGTACCCAACTGATTCAATCAGGTGTGTTAGTTGAAGACGGACCAACACTCGATGAGATTCATGCTCAAGAAAAGGAACAAGAATTAGAATCCAAGTCATTAGAGGTTATCGGAGAAGAATCAGATGAAGAAGTTGTTAACGAGGAAGAAATTGAATCCGAATCCTCTGAAACTGTTGAAGTAGATTATTCCTCTCTTACTGTTAGTGAATTAAAGGAATTACTCAAGGCTGCAGGAAAACCGGTTTCTGGTAAAAAAGCAGAACTTATTGACAGACTTAATGAGTGATTGTTAATAACAAAGAACACCACCTCTTATTGAGAGGGAAGTTATGTCTCGTATTGCTGTGATTTGTGGTACAGGTATGAGTGAACTAACTAGTAATTATGTAAAAAGTTTCAATTCAGATATTTCCCTACTAAGAATAGAATCAGAATGGGGTGAAGTTCCCATATCTGTAATCGAAAAAAAACAGCATCGAATTTTCATATTAGATAGGCATCATTCATCCTCCGATTACCGTACTCCGCCTCATATGATTGAACATAGAGCGAATATATTTGCAATATCTAGTTGTAATCCAGATATTATCTTGAGTGTAAACTCTGTAGGGACTATGAGAAATGATTTCCCTCCCGGTGATATAGGGATTTCGAAAGATATTATTGATTTGACTCAGTTTCCTTGGACATTTCATGATGGCGATGCAGTACATTCAGATAGAACTAATCTCTTCGATTATGAAGCAATTGAATGTTGTTATAATACACTGGATAGTCTACAAAAAAATGTGGTTAAGGACTTAATAGTTGCACAATGTGTAGGCCCTCAATTTGAGACACCATCTGAAATTGACGCTTTAGTTAAACTTGGTGCAGATGTAGTTGGAATGACATTAGGGCCAGAACAACGATTAATTTCTGAAATTAATACCCCTCATGTCGCTCTAGCCTGCTCATCAAATTGGGCTGCGGGTAGGACTCCTGGAGACCCCCAAGCAGAAATTGACCATGAAGAAGTAGATTCAATGGCATCATCAATGAGAGAAAAAATTGTCAATTGTATTGATGCTTTAACTAAATTATTCTAGAAATTACATACAATAAATTGATGACTCATCTCCTTTGAGTCTGTTTATGTCACCACTGACCGTTGAGGATTGGATGAATTTTGAGAATTTTAGTAATGAAGAAAGATCATGGAATATGATGATGCAAAAGGTAGCCGCTTTCCATTCTAAATTTGATTTTGAGAATCCTGTAAACAAGGGTCATGACATGGGTTTCAGATTAGCTTTAACCGTGGAAGAATTAGGCGAATTCGCAGCAGCCATCACTAAGGAAAAACCTTCTGAAGAAGCCGCTGAAGAGTTAGCAGATCTCTTGATATTAATTTTGGGCCATTCACTAGCATTAAAGATTGATTTATTTAACGAATTTTGCTCTAAAATAGAGAAAATAATGGATAGACCTGCTATACATACCAAATTAGGAATCCGCGTTACAGAGTACAAAAATGAATAAACACATGCTTAT
>DAJO01000044.1:0-3451 GCA_002498985.1 Euryarchaeota archaeon UBA257 | reverse complement strand
CTATTTTTCTGTCTAGTTTGTTCATTGGGTGTTTAGGTGCGTCAGATATTGATTCTGATAATATCGCCGACAAGAAAGATAACTGTGTAGATGTTTTCAATCCAGAACAGTTAGATTTCGATGGAGATAAAATAGGTGATTTGTGTGATTCTGATGATGATAATGATGATTTTCCCGACGATATAGATTCACACCCACTCAACTCTGAAGAATATAACGACCTAGATAATGATGGAATTGGGGACAACTCAGATAATGATATAGATGGTGACGGAGTAGATAATTCTCAAGACCATTACCCATATGATCCCAATGAGAAATGGGATACTGACTCTGATGGTATACCAAATGGAGTTGATTCTGATGATGACGGTGATGGATGGGATGATTCTGTAGATCCATTCGATTTATCTCCGGTGACTTCACTAATGGAAGACGGCCCATTCAATTCAGGCACAATGGATTTAGTATTCACGTCCTCTAGGGGTCATGATATAACCATACAAGTTTGGTATCCAACTAAAGCAGAGTCAGGTGAAAAAGTAATCTACAATAATGTGTTACCAGGTCTTGCGTTGGACGACTCATCACCAGATTGTTCTGAAACAAGACCAGTTACAGTTTACAGTCATGGATTCCCAAGTATTAGGTGGGGTTCAGCTTTTTTGATGGAACACTTAGCTACACATGGGTACATTTCAATCGCTCCTGATCACAAATTCGGAACTCTTCTTGATGCTAATCCAAATAAGCTTGGAGAAATTTTACTTAATATGCCAGTAGATATGAAAGAAAGTTTTGACTGGTTGGTTAATCAAAATCAAGCTAATAATGAATTTAATGGATGTATCAATCCTGATGATGGATATGTTGCGATAGGTCAGTCTACAGGTGGATATGCTTCAATGATGGTTTCTGGTGCTGAAATATATGTTTCAGATTTAATTTCAGGTTGTGATATTGGTAATCCTATTCACTGTAATGCGATTGATTATATTTCCGAGAATAATCTTGATAGCGAAAAAATTATTTTTTCAGATAATAGGGTTAGAGCAACAATATTATTGTCACCTTGGAATGGTTCAGTATTAGATTCGGGGATATCAAATGTTGGAGTCCCTACACTAGTGTTAACCGGACTAGTTGACGATACTACCGTGATTTCAGAAGTCACTAACACATCAATGAATTTAGGAGATTCCTTGATTAATTTTGGTATTTTTAATAACTCAGGTCACTATGCCTTTGCACCAATAGGTTGCGCTGTTAGAGGTTGTGATGGTTTATTAGATATTAGCGAATCTACGGATCTAGCAAACCAATCATCAATTATCTTCTTAGCGCAATTATTTTCTTGGCCGGAATCAGAATCTTATCAATTTCCGAATTCAGAACATATCTCTTGGAAGTATGATTAGAAGTAATCAATCTTCATTCAGTGAGGGTATAATACAATTTTCTGGTTTCAGAAATATTTTATGTCTATTCTTTGAAATAATAATATAAACTAAATCTCTTATTGGTAGAGGAATTAGCCAACAGAAAGGGTATAGAATTCTATAATTCCACCTCATATAAAGAAGACATCTTATTGCAGCGGCAGATCTGAAGTACGAAACATCATTAATAACCAAATAAACTGTATCTGCATTTTGTTGATTAATTGGTAATTTTTGAATTATATTTTTTCCCTCTTTACTATCATTTGTCAAAAATGAAATCCCTCGAGGTTCTCTTAACCTCGGACTTAAAAAAATAGCTAGTCTATTACATAGGCCACAGTCTCCATCAAGGATTAATGAGGCTCTATTCATTTCCTTCCTCCTCTGTTGATTCAATATTCCAAGTTAGAACTTCTACTCCCTCACTTACATGTACTAGTTCCGGTTTTAGTAAATCCTTGACCCCTAAATTATATGACTCTGTAAGTGTGTTTTCAATTATATTAACCTCGCCAATTCTAAATTTCCAAGGCTCATGGTATGTATAAGCTCTACAAATCGATCCTTTATGATTAACATATAAACAGTATCTTTCGAAAAGAAATTCTTCAAGACTATTTTTTCCCGCCTCAAGTAAAATTCCTTTCGAAAATGATTCACCATTTAGCGAAACACCATTTTTTTTCCTTATTGATTTCCATTTATATCCCCCCTTATCATTTGATTGAAAGTCACACTTTGAATATCTGTATGGAAGGCTGTATGCATAAGGTGCGTAAATACAGGTAATATGACTTTGAGCATCCAGGGTCAAGAAATATACTCCACTTTTCCCATTTTTTGTTACATATGCTCTGATATTAAACTCTGGGAAATTAGAGATAAATGATACTGATGGAAGTTTTCTTGGCCTAACATTTTCCATTCGAAATGGGATTGTTCCAATGTATGCTTTACCGTTAAATAAATCAATTTCTAAATCTTCAGGAATATGAGCACGGAGCAAATCTGGATCAACTTCCCAATGCATGAATGTCAAATCAACCCATTTTTGTTCAAGAGAATGCTTCCTTTCCGGCATAGGGAATGGTAAATGGTCAGTTCTCATAATAAATGGTTTAGAATAGCCTACTTCAAACTTATGCTGTGTTTACATTAGACTTATTCTATTTTTCAACAAGTTTTTTCAATATTGAATAGGTTGTATCGTATTCATTGCTATCATCACTAGGGATTTTTTCTATAATCTCTTCTTCCCATTCTAGCCAATTTAGGTCAGGGAAATTAATATTTCCACTGTTTTCTGTATTGACTCTTGTCAAATGAATCTCGTCGATTCTATCTAGGTATAATCTATAAATTTGTGCTCCACCTATAACCCAAAATTCTTCACATCCGTTCGCATAAGCTATTTCTATAGCCCTACCTGGATATAATGCCATTTCTGCACCCTCACCAGACCATTTTGTGTCTCTGGACATCACTATATTCAGTCTTTCAGGAAGGGGTTTAAATTTAATTGGTAATGAGTCCCATGTTTTCCTCCCCATTACGACGGCATTGAATCCATCAGCGACTGTTAGTTTTTTGAATCTCTTCAAGTCACTAGATAGCCTCCAAGGAAGTTCTCCATCTTGTCCAATGATGCCTTGATCATCCATTGCAACAATCATCATGATTTTCATTTATCTACCTCAAATTGATATTGGAGCAGAAATATGAGGATGGTGTTCATAATCTACAATTTGAATATCTTCGGACTTAAAATCATCAATATTATTGATTTCGGGATTTAGGATTAATTTTGGTAGTCTTAAAGGCGTTCTTGAAATTTGTAGTTTCGCTTGTTCCAGATGATTCGTGTAAAGGTGACAGTCACCTCCAGTCCAGATAAACTCTCCCGGTTTAAGTCCGCAAACTTGTGCCATCATACATGTTAGTAAACTGTATGAAGAAATATTGAATGGTACACCTAAAAATGCATCAGCACTTCTTTGATACAATTGACA
>DAJO01000021.1 GCA_002498985.1 Euryarchaeota archaeon UBA257 | reverse complement strand
CTGGTCGTTACAATCGTTGAAATGGTAGTATAAATCGGAATCTTCATCTGCATCATAAACTAATGGATTACTTTGCCAGAGATTAATTTCTGCACCATCGTTTAACCCATCTGAGTCAGTATCCTCATTGTTAGGATTTGTTTGGTGAACTGAGATTTCAACCGAGTCTGATAACCCATCTAAATCAGAATCAGCCATTGTTGCATTTGTAAAATAAATAAATATCTCGTCATAATCATTTATGCCATCTGAGTCAGTATCTGAGTTGTAAGGGTCGGTTCCCCAGACTAGAGTTTCGTTTTCATTTGAAATTCCATCATCATCATAGTCTAAATCAATGTTCATACCGTGGATAATCATTTGCCACGAGTTCAATGTTCCTGATGTTCCAGCAGTAGTATCTCTTATTTTTAATTTCCAAGTTCCTAAGCTACTTTCATCCCAGTGATGAACTGTATTAAACATCCAATTAGAATAATCATTACCTCCATCATTATGTTCTTCAGCCAACCACGACTCAGTCCCATTTGGAGATTGCAATACTATATCTAAATCGCCTCTATTCGAATGGTCAATATCAACTACTACATCTATGCTTTCTAAACTAATATCATCAGTAATTTGAACATCAAATTCACTCCAAGAATTTGTTGATGTCGGAATAGTGAATGATGGCGAGTAAGGTCCAAATGTTAGGTTTAATTCTTCATCTACATTGGTCCAATTCTCAGCTAAGGAGACTGCAGCGCCGGCATCTATTGCTCCAAAACCATACTTATGAGAAACATCATGTCCAGCATCATTAATCTCCCAACTTGAATCATTTGGGTCATTCATTCTTGCACTATTGACTAATATATGTTGGACATCTCTCCAAGTTAGGTTTTCATTCGCTTCTAATATCAGTGCTATTACACCCGCAGCCAGCGGAGTAGCACTGGAAGTCCCTCCAAAACTATTTGTCACATTTCCATTATCATAGCCTGCATCATCTGAAGTTATGCTAGGATCATCGTGAATATCAGTTGTAGTAATACCTTCACCATCGCCATTTGAATGGGCTGCCACTAAGATACTTGCTCCTGGTTCGGAATAATATGATTGTTCTCCATAATGAGTAATTGCAGATACTGCAATAGTAAATCTACTATTTGCCCATCCATCATAATTGGCATTATCATTGCTTGTAAGACCATTGCCTGCTGCCCAAGTGATGATATTTCCTAATCCGTTCCTCCCCTCATAAGCATCATTTTCGAATGCTGCTAGCATTAATGGGCCGGGGGCATCTAATGTTTGTCCATTATCACTTGGTCCCCAAGAGTTAGTGTAGATATGAGTCTCATTATTCATGAAAGATAATGCATTTGCTTCAGTAGAATCTCCTGCCCAGCATGCGATTAGAGTTGAACCTGCTAATGTTGCATCATAAGCTGCACCGGCTACATGGATTGAATTATCTCCAGCAGCAGCAGCTACACCTCCTGCTGCTGTCCCATGTCCATTATTACTAGATGGAGTAGGGTCTGCATCATTATTACACCAGTCATAGGAATGACTAGGAGAGTAATTAGGTGAAATATCGGGATGATCTTTGTCTAATCCATCATCAACGACACTGATTATAATGCCATTACCTGTGTAAGAGTTCCAAACCGAAGTAACATTTGCATCTTCTCCCGATGTTCCAGATGTTTGTCCAGTATTTTGTAAATGCCATTGATCGTTAAAGACCTCGTCATTGGGTATTGAACGTGTTATTTGCTGTTTCTTAATTAGAGGGGAGAAGGACTCAATATCCTCATTTTCAATTAGTTTTTTGAATTTTTCAATCTTTATTTCTGATGAATCAAAATTCCATATATATGTTCCTTCTAATTGGGATGTCTCCTGAATGGATGTTACTTCCGGAATCATTTTCAATTGTTCATCTATATTATTTGTAGAAACTATCAACCATTCTTCTGCATTGTCTAACTCTTCTTTAGAATATTGTTCTAAATCTGAGACTCTCTCAAATGCTAATTGTACTGCAACTGAATATGTAGGAAGTATCAAGTTTTGCTCATCTTCTAGAGAATTTTGTTGATTTTCATTTTCAGCAGTAACTAATCCCGAAATCGGAGCGATAACTAATATTAAAACCGCAAATATCGCCGTTCGCATACCCTTGTCATGTCAGTAGAGGTTTTAGGTATTCGTTAATCATGCATTAACAATAAGTCGTTATTTTTGCCAATTTTTAATTGCTAAATGAACTTCTTCATCGTCCATTAATTTCCTTTGCTGTTTGGCTATATCGAAAAGATAAGCAACTAATTCATCTGTAATTTGATAATTATTTTTGCTCAGCCACCATGTAATATTTGAACGTCCACTCATGTGCCCAATTCGAATCACCTGTTCTAATCCATAATCTTGAGCAGGGACTCCTGAATAGATTCTATCTGCAAGCCAATGTTCACCTTTTTTCATGGCTTTCACAACAGCACTTGCATGTACTCCTGTTCCAGTTTCAAATGCATCCTTCCCAAATACGGGATAGTTTCTTGGTAAAGCGACTTCAATATATTCATGCGCTTTACGCATATAATCATTCAATGAGGTTAAATCATTATTGATAACTCCCATTAAACTCAGATTCACTAAAGTTTGATCTAAAGGTGCATTACCTGCTCTCTCACCAACTCCAAGAGCAGTTCCATGTATTACGTCTGCACCTGCTTCAACCGCTGCTAAGTTGTTTGCAACCCCTAGCCCTCTATCTTGGTGTCCATGCCAGTTTACTTCGATATCTCTTCTTTTAACTCCTGAGTCTGGAATCACCTCTTTTTGAATAAAATCAAGTAATTTTCTAACCCCATTAGGGGTGACATGTCCGCATGTATCGCAGACACATATTCTGTCAGCACCTAATTCAATTGCTCTGGTGTAAACTTGTTTTATTTCTTCAGGTTTACTCCTAGTAGTATCTTCAGTGACAAACATTACTGGTATGTCATTATCGACTGCGAACGTTACAGCCTTCTCAGCAGTGGAAAGAATTCTATCCATGTCCCAACCCTCGGTATATTGACGGATTGGACTGGTTCCTAGAAATGCACTTGCCTGGATTTGTCTTTCATGTTTAGCTTGTAAATCAACTAGAGGTCTAATGTCGTCGACAACAGTTCTAACGGCACATCCTGGTCTCAATTCGTATGAATTTTCGGACATGTGTGTTAGCATGGAATCGATGTGTTTGACATGAAATGGTCCTGCTCCTGGTAATCCTAAATCCACTTTCTGAATTCCCAACTTCTCCATATAATCAATTAATTCAATTTTTTCATCAATGGTAGGATTTCTAGCACTTGGACTCTGTAGGCCATCTCTTAGAGTTTCATCATCAAACCATACATCATGTGGATGATTTGAAGATTTTCTCTCGATTTCATAGTCAATAGCGTTCCAATCAAAAATTAAGTCCTTCTCATCCATCAGGCTACCTCCTATTTTGCTCTGCAACTATATGTCAAGTGCTTGAATCCATCGGGAAAGAATCCCTAATTATTCCTTTCCACCCCTTTTTCTGAAAATTATGTATAGGATAAATACAGTACTTATTATTGTCCCATTTATGATGTAATTACTACTAGTTAATACTAATATTATGAACATTACAGCTAGATAAGTTAGAGATACGAAAAATGAATGTGAGGCAGTAGGCATCCTATTATTTTCATCATTATTTTCCTCAGTATTTATTTTCCATACTGTTGCCCCATACCAAATACTCAAAATCAAACTATTGACTATTACAAGAAAGATATTTAAATCCAAATTTGGGAGTTCCGACCAGTTGCTTTGCTCCTGATATGCTAATGGTGTTGTTAATGATAAAATAATCAATAATATAGTATATATTTTCATTTCAATTAATGTTCTCTCTTTACCTTTAACATTGGGCATCATGGGTACTCCAACCTTTTCATATTCTTCTGATCTGTACAATGCTAAAGCCCAGAAATGCGGTGGGGTCCATAAAAATATTAGTAGGAACATGAACCAAGGCATGTATCCTCCAATATTAACGATAGAATCAATAAAATTCTCTGCTGTATCAAACGCTAAATCAAGTTCCCCTTCTGCAGCTGCCCACCCAATTACTGGAGGCGTAGAACCAGCAATACCTCCAATAACTATATTCTGAACACTGGTTCTTTTTAGCCAAATTGTATAGATAAAAACATAAAATAGAATACTGAATAATGCCCAGAATGCAGCAACCTCATTTGCCATTTCTAGTAACCATAAAGTTCCAATGATTGAGATTGAAATCCCAAATAAAAGAGCTTTCTGTGGACTAATGTCTCCAACAGACAAGGGTCTTTTAGATGTTCTAATCATAATTGGGTCAATATCTCTATCGTACCACATATTGATACAATTCGCGCCTCCAGCAGTCAGATATCCTCCAATAAATACAATAAACATAATTTCTAATGTGTTTCGATTTATCTTGTTAGATTCGATTAAATCATGACATAGAATTGCACACATAGCTGTAATTTGTAATAGTACAACCACCCTTGGTTTTGTCAAAGAAAAGAGCGACTTTACCAGTGCCCTTGCCTCTGACATATTCACTCCTATTGCTAATAGTCTTTGAAAGTCATTGAGCAATAGTATCATTCATTACATGCTTTTTCTCATGTAGAGTAACTACCTGGATAGTCAATAGTATACTTGTAATTGTGATGAATACTAATGATGCGAGCATTAGATGAACTAATGATAGCAGTTCAAAATAGACAATTTCAAACCCTTCTATCTTAGCAGAAAGCACGTATAGGCCACCCAATCCTACATTTATTAGATATAGAATAGATGATGACCAAATCCATTTACATAATAAGGAACCATATTCTCCTTCTTTATTTTCTTTCCAAATAATATAGCATGTAAAAATTAGAATTACTCCAACTATACTGACCAATAATCTATGTAAGATTTGAGACTGAGCCTCAAAGTCTACCACTTTCTCGTATATTGAGTTGTTACATAACGGCCAAGATTCTGGGAACCCTGAAACTCCGCAGCCTTGGTTCGCACCCGGAGTGGTTGAAACAAAAACTCCAAGAAAAAGAGTCAAGAAAGTACCAAATGATAATAACGCAATCCGATTAGTCCATCTTTTAGCTAATATTGGATCAAATTCTATCCATTTAGGTATTTCTTCCTTATCTCTTACTGTAGCTAACCAAATCCAAATTAGTGACATCAAAAATAGTAGAGCAGATGACAAATGTAGTGCGACACTCCAATGTAAATTATCTAATCTTACAGTTACATAACCTAAGAATCCCTGCCATCCTATTAGTAGAACTGAAATTAACGAAGCTAATTTGACTTCATTGGTTAATTCTTCATCTTTCCTTATTATCCACCAATTTAATATTACTAATGGACCTAATAAGGCACCTGCAAGTAGTCTATGTATCCATTCAGTAAATATCTGAAACGAAGTATATGTGTGGCTGGATCCCCTGGAGTCTATTTCACTTGGATTGTCATCGAACCATTCTATCTGTTCATCTTCAGAGATATCGAAACCCCATGTTCCAAAACATGTTGGCCAATCAGGGCATGACTCTCCCGCATCATAGATTCGAATTACTCCTCCAGCAGCAATAACTAAAACGGTTATTCCAATAATAACAGTAGTCAGTTTTTCAACACTGACTCTTTCGAATCCCATTATCTCACGACCTGTTAGTCATAGATATAATTGTGTTTTATTCATCAAGATGTGGTTCAACATCAATTGGTATTCTATGTTTAATATATTCTAAAGTTGCAATTTTCATCGGATCCAAAACAACCCTTTCTTTAGCTTCGTCGACCCCATAAAGTTGAATTAATTCTCCTGAGAACTCATCTCTTAATTCATCTTCTGAGACAAATAAAGGTGCTCCCATACTAATTTGAAGTGCGCGTGCGCCGATAATTCTTGCTTTTTCAAAGCGGGTATGTGCTCTTGCAGGCTTGACCATGATGGATAACGGCCAGCGACCCCCACATAAGGGCATTGACTCACTTAATCAGTCGTTATTATCAATTATTAGACAATTTTTCCTTTATTTGACTTCAATTAACATAGCCACAGCATTGCCGCCACCCAGACAAATTGTGACAATTCCCTTCTTTCCACCGGTTCTTTTTAGAGCATTTATTGTAGTCATTAAACAACGCGTCCCAGTTGCTCCCAATGGATGTCCAATTGCCACGGCTCCTCCATGAATATTGAATCGGTCCTCTGGAACTTTGAGTGCCATTTGTACAGCAACAGATGCTGCAGCAAATGCTTCGTTATGTTCTAAAATATCAATTTGCATAATATCCAAATTATTTCGTTCCAAAAGTTTCTCAACAGCGGTAATAGGGGCTACCATAACTCTTCTTGGCTCAACTCCAGAGGTGGTATAATCGACAATTTCCGCAAGAATAGACCATCCTTGCTCTCTTGCAAAATCTTCTGAACATACTAAGACTGCGGATGCGCCGTCTGAAACTTGACTTGCATTACCTGCAGTCACCTGACCATTTTCTTTGAATACAGTCTTCAAATTTGCCAACGATTCCATATTTGTCCCAGGTCTAATGCCTTGATCAATATCTAATTCTTCCATATCTATAATTTCTGTTTCAAACCATCCATTTTTCCATGCAGCATTGGCTAATGCATGAGATCTAACCGCATATGAGTCTGCAAGTTCTTTTGACAAATTGAATTCTTCTGCTACTATTTCTCCAGTCATCCCCATAGACGTTCCATCAAAAGAGTCAGTTAAACCATCATGCATCATGATAGATTTTAAAGAGCTAGAATCTATCATCTCATCTTTGTTTTTTCCTCTTGTAAAGTATGGAGCATTACTCATCGATTCAATTCCTCCAGCGACGATAACATTCGCATGCCCTGAGATGATATCACTTGCGGCTATCATTACTGCTTTCAAACTAGAACCACAAACTTTGTTAATTGTTGTACAAGGTGTCGAATATGGTAATCCTGAGTTGATTGCCACTTGTCTTGCAGGTGCTTGTCCTGAGCCTGCTTGTAATACTTGGCCAATGTAAACTTGATCAATAATACCACTTTTTGGGTCTATCTCTGCTCTTTTCAAAAGCTCCTCTACCACTTTAGATCCCAATTCTGTTGCTGAATAATTTGCCAATGCTCCTCTAAATTTCCCGATTGGTGTCCGTGCATAAGCACATATCACCGCCTTAGGCATAACTACTCGAGTGAGGTTATGGTCTTGAATAGTGCGATGAGCAAACTAGTTTTCATGCCTCTTTTTCTGAGTAAAATCCATAAAAGTCTGGATTAATTAATGCTGGTCGTTTATCCGATTTAACCAAAATTGTTCTGACGGCCCATAAATCTTTGAAGACTCTGTATTGGGATGTTTTGTCTAAATAGTCCACTCCACTAGTGCCTCCAGTACCTATTCTTCTCCCCATTATTCTCTCAACCATTCTTGCATGGGAATGCCTCCATTTAACCATTGATTCTTCGAGTTCAACAATAGCATCAATTAATTTCCGCGGCCACGCCAAAAGAGGTAATTCCCTGTATGATTCAATGAATAATAGACTAGCTCTTGATCTACTTATTTTTCCTTCGGGGACAAGGAACGAAATTGCACTTTCATGAGCAGCATTGAATCTTTGAGCCATCTTTTCTAGATCCGAGGTGCCATAACTTGACATTCTATTAGTAGCATCCTCCCCCATTGATTTATGTGCTAATAGATGTTCATTAACATATTTCTTTACAGATTCTGAATCATTTTCAGAACCATAAATCGAACCCATGATTGGTGTTCTTGAAATCCACTTCATTAATGATGTTTCTAAAGATGGCATTGCTAAGGCACCTTCTAAATCTTGTAAGATATCAGCATCTTTCTCACTATTTTTTGCTAGTTTTCTGAATGTATCTATAGGGTCCATTCCAAATAATCTATCTTCATTTTTTAATCCTAGTAATATCTCAAATTTTCTCATTTGAAAAGATTCAAAACCCGATGCTGAACCTAATCCGTCTCTGAATGAAAGGAAACCTTGAGGAGTCAATGTTTCCATGACCGACCATTGTGTAGCCATTAATTTGAAAATCTCAGTAGTTCTACCAAGACTTTCAACTGCTCTAGGTATATCTTTCTCAGGAACCTGTTCTTGACATAGAATATTTCTGACTTCAGAGAGTTCTCTTATTATTTGTTTAAACCATAATTCAAATGTTTGGTGTACAATGATGAAGTGCATCTCATCAGAAGTAATTCCTCTATCTTCTCCTTGCAATTTTAGTAAATCATCTAATTGCAAATAATTCCCATAGGTCCAATTCTCTCCACTCATGCACGTCCGATAGCGTTTCACTCTTGAATCATTACTGTTGGGGCCGTTCGGATTTAGAAGTATAATTGTAGTTTTTTCACTATATCAAAGTCTTCTAAGATTTATTCATCAATCCATGATCTTCAACACTACATCCTCCGGGCGGAAGCGAGGCCAGTACATCATCTTGGATTAAGCCAGTAGCCTTAGCTATTTTATTGGCTATGGACTCCTTTTTTTCTCTTCCTGGTATTATTTTAATCCATTTTTCAAATATCTTTGATATAGTTTCAACAGTTCCACAAACTGGTAGAGGTACGCCATTAATTACTCCAATTCCCATCCCGATTTCTAAATGCATATCTCTGTGCCATGTTCTTTTTCCTCTCACGACGAAACTCCCTCTTCCAAGAGATTCTCCACTTTCAGTTTGTTTAGATACTTGACTTGGTCGAACATGGAAGGCCGTTGCTGCAGCGCCTCCACTACCCCATGCCCTAGACCAGCAAACTGCTATCTGAGCGGCTTGAGAAATGATAATCTCATCTAGTTCTCTAGCATCATCTACTCCTTCACCTAAATTTTGAGCTATTTGCATTGATTTAATGCCATTTTGTGATTCAGAGATGTCACCCATTATTGTAAATCCATCTTTTAATTTTAATGAGCACGAGGGTGCACCATGTAAATCTGCATGAATATACAAATCATTAGAATTTAGATGTTTCCTGACAATTGTATCATTCCCTCTTGCATCTCTTCCCCCAACAATAATATGACCATTATCAAGAATTGCCCACCTGTACTTTTCAAACCAGAATTTTTTACTTCTCTGAATGCCCCTTACTCTACCTGCCGCGACATCCTTTTTTCTTCTTTTTTCTTGTTTTGATTTCGCGTTTTCTGTATTCTCTAGTGCCTTCCTGGCTCCTTTTGATTTTTCTTTTAGAGTTCTTGCATCTTGGAAGTATCTTTGTGCATTTTGATGCACCGTTTTATTTGCATATAGAGTGACGCTTGCGCCTGGTTCACCCTGTTCGTCAGGTAGAAATGCAACGAAAGTACCTTTTTTCGGATCCAATCTATCAATCCATTGTATTTCCCTAACTTTTTCTGATACTTCCTGCCAAGTGAATTTAGAAATAGCTTCATTGAATTGACTCATGATAGTTTCTAAATGAGGCCAATTTTCTTGCATTGCCTTTCCTAATTCTTGATTGATTGCAGCTTGCGATAGAAATCTTTCGATAGCATTCCTTTGCTGATCTGCTCTTCTCTCCAACTTTGCTTTCTTTTCACCTTCATCCTGTCCGATTTCAATAAGTTTTTCTTCTTCTCTTCTGATAAATGCTGAAGCATCATGAGAGCCAAAAGCAGCATCATAACCTGAGCATAAAGTATCTATTTCTACTGATAATTCACTATCCAGATATTTCAAATCTATAGGGGAAATTTCCTTTATTTCTCCTGACAACTCATCTCTCTCGTTCAAATCGTTTGTTTTATTCCATTTCTCTAAAATTTCTTTATTTTCAAACCACATTCTACTAGAATCATTATTTGCTAATTCTTCAAGAAGACTGATAATTGCAGTATCTAAAACTTCCCTCTGTTCATCATTCAGATCCTTTGCTTTGAGGTTTTCTTCTAAACTGGCCGAAGCACAAATTGCACTACCATAAATTCTCCCTAAATTTCCTCTTGCTGCCAATGTTCGAATTAAATCATCATCACTTTCATCAAGTAATTTATCTAATTTCTCCCGATTCATTTCTCTTGGATCAACTGCAGCGGGTGGGGGTACGTAT
>DAJO01000042.1 GCA_002498985.1 Euryarchaeota archaeon UBA257 | reverse complement strand
TCACGAATTATCTCATGAATTTCATCTACATTTAGTCTTGACATTTTTTCAGGATTATCAGCTCGTGAGAAAAGATTGGGTGTGACTTCATTCACTTTCTTATCCGTTGTTTGGGCGGATAACATGACTGCAACAAGTAATGTATATGCGTCTTTATGATCAAGAGGAATTGGTTGAGTAGGGTATAAATCATCCAAAATTTGACCAATTTTATCTGCCTTATCAGAACGTTTCATTATTCCAACTCCGGCTGTTCTTTCAAACCGTAGATAAATGATATAATAATTATAGAAAATGGAACTCCATAACATGGACCATACATGAAATCAGAGCCTTCAGGAGAACTTGTTACACCTCCTAAAATTATGTAAGATACTAGACCTAAAATCATAGCAGGAATAATTGAAACTAAAGAAAAAATTAACCCCCTTGTGACACTCATATTATTGTCGAAAGGATTCTTGATGATGAACATTATCGAACATCGAATAGAGATTCAATTTCAGCACCTGACTTTGTGTTTAGAATATCTGAACTCTCAAGCCATCCTTTGCGTGCAATTTGTACACCGTACCATACATCATTTAGTCCATTAACATCATGAGCATCCGGGTTAATACAGATTGGTACTTTCTGTTCTTTTGCAAACTTACACAAACGCCAATCAAGATCTAGACGATACGGGGATGCATTAATTTCAATCGCTTTGAGATCACCTTCAATATTCAATTCCCCCATCCTTCTAATAACGGCGTGCATATCTATTGGTATTCCTTCTCTAACTTGTAATATTCTTCCTGTTGGATGGCCCAAAATAGTAAATGTAGGGTCTTCTATTGCTCTAATTAACATTTCAGTGTTTTCAATTTCGTCCCTATTCCTCCAACTTCCTAAAGCATGTATGCTTCCTACAACATGAGAAAAAATATTTCGAACATTATCAGAATAGTCTAGTTTACCATCCGCTAATATATCACATTCAGAACCATGAAATAATCTGAAATCAACACCCTCATCAGACCATTTTTGATTGAGTTTAATAATTTCTTTATGCTGAGTTGGAACTATCTCGCTTGGAATACCAATGGTTCTTCCACCAATATTCAATGTCTCGGAGTGGTCTGCGATTCCCAAATATTGCCAACCTAATGATTGTGCTGCCAGTGCCATTTCTTCCAGAGTGTTACTTCCATCTGAATAAACAGTATGGTTATGAAAAGCACCTTTGATATCCTCAGGAATAATCAAGTCAGGAAGCAATGATTTAGAAAATGAAGCAGCTTCAATTTCACCCATATCTTCTCTCATTTCAGGAGGCACCCAGTGCATATCTAAATTTTTGTAAATTTCAGATTCATCAGAGCATAGCAATGTATGCTTTGCGGCTTCCATTCCAATGGATGAACCGGCTAGAGATTCAGGAAATAAACCGAACTCATTTAATCTAAGTCCTCGATTAATTGCTTCTTGACGCAACCTAATATTATGCTCCTTGGAACCAGTAAAATATGCAAGAGTAAAAGGGAATGTTTCCGGAGTAACTATTCTAACCTGAGCATCAATTGTAGCATCACTATTCCTCTCCATTAGAGTCTCTGCAAGTTTCTCATCTAAAGAGCCCTTACCAATTGAATTAGACAACATTTCTTGCTCTAGAATCAGACTAATTTTAGAGTCACCATATCCTTTTACTTCTGCTATTCCTGGAAGACCCAGAATTTTTTGAATCACTTTCTGATGATTTTCAACCAATGAAGAGACAACAATATCCAGATCCCCTATTGTCTCACGTCTCCGACGCGCGCTTCCTGCAAGTTGTGCTTTTTCAACACCCTGGATTAAAGAAATTTTTTCCTCCAAAGAGCGACCGTAAAGCAATCCAACATCCATTCTTGTTCTTCCTTGATAACGTCTTAAAAGATCTATCCCCTCGAAAATTTTGTTTTGGCTTTTCTTTCCGAAACCGGGTAGAGATGAAATATGATCTAATTCACATGCTTTCTTTAGTAATTCAATCGAATCAATACCTAATGAATCATATAATGACTTTACCTTTTTTGGCCCTAAACCTGGAATTCCAACTATCTCAATTAATCCAGGAGGTACTTTATCATATAGCGATTGCATATCACCCCAAGTACCTTGCATTACAGATTCAGTAATTAGGCCTCCAATACCTTTTCCAATCCCTTTGATTTGTAATAATCTGTCTTCTGAAATAGTTGAAAACAAATCCTCCTCCATTGAAGATAGAGCCCTTGAAGCATTCTGATAGGCACGAACTCTGAATCCATTTGCACCTGATAATTCCAAAAGAACTCCCACTTGCTCTAAAACATCGACCAATTGTGTCTTGCTAAAATAGGGTGGTTCATCCCTACGAGATTTAGGTAAAGACCAACCCCCTACCTTTACCATGACTTCATGAAGGGCCCACGGGTCTTGAATCATACCATCTAACATTCGGATTGATTCTCCCCAACATAAACAAATGGAGGCCCCATCCTACAGCCATGGAATTGGTTTCAATTCTAGAAACAGCGTCCGTCACCATGTGTGGTGTAGCTACTATTTTATGGATGGCAATTGGAACATTGGCACGTTTTGAAAGAGGAGAAGTATTGACACAAAAGATAGTTGCAGCCTTATGTATTATTTCTGCGATTATGCTTTTCATACTACATTATCTAGGAGGAGAATTGTGGGGTTCTACTACTATTGCGAGACCATTTGCTGTAATTGCGGTGATAGTAGCAATATCGGGAATGATGAATATTAAGGGAAAAGATGTACAAGGAGAATCTAATCCGCACCAAATCATGAAAATGAGAGCGGCTGAGAGAGAGAACAATAGTGACTGATTCTTACTGGCCAAGTTTTTCATCAATAAATGCTCTCATATAAGCAGGTAGTTCACCATTGACAAATACGACATCGTTCACATCTTCTAACTTCATTAGGGAATAATAAATTTGCATTGCAGTCATTGGTGTAGAACTGCATCCAGTGCAACCACCTTCTAGAGAAATCATAATTATTCCATCAGTTGTATCTACAACATTAACAACTCCGTCATGCGCATCTAGAATCGCCTGAACCGGACCTACTGAATCGAGAATTAACTGTTCGTCAACCATTTGCCTAACATCCTTCTATGTTACCGTAGTAGCCGAGGACTAATGAACCTGAGGCTCTTTCAAGTACATGATGAGTGCTTCGCTGAGGGTATTAATGATTGATTTACTAGTAGAAAGAGCTGAATTTGGGCATGGCGGAAATCAAGAAGTAATCAAGCCATTGGCTGCATTATCTAACGTTGAAGTTTTACTAGTAACTCCCCAGATGCAATCATTTGATGCTGGAAAAAAAACGAATGAGAAATCAGAAATAAAACTCTTGGAATCAGATGTACCTAATTGGGATTATGAATATGAGTTCTGGAGTGAAACAGAGGAAATTTTGAAAGATAGAAATATCAAATTTAGTCGCATAGTAATGCCGATGCATGAAAATGAGAAAGAGATGGAAAATTGGATCATTGAATTAAATCTAGATGCAGTAGTTTGTTCAGGTTCTAGGAGAAATGTAAGCATCTGGGAAGAATGGATGGGCCCCACAGAAACTATGTTTAGAGCAGCAGCAAAATCTGGAACACCTACTCTAGGAATTTGTTTTGGACATCAATTACTTTGTCATTCATTAGGATCTGAAATAGAAAGAGCGGAATCATTATCCAGCGGAATCTGGACTCTAGAACTTACAAAAGAAGGTGAAAAGGATTTTTTACTGACGTCGCATGTTGAAAATAATGAAAAAATATCAGGTTTGTTTAGTCATCAGGATCATGTGATGTCAGTTCCAAATAACTGCACATTACTCAGTAAAACCTCTCACAATATGGTTACCGCTGTTAGAGTAAATAATGAATTAGGAGAACCAATGCCAGCATGGGGAATACAATTTCATCCTGAAGCCGCAAGAAAAAGGATTGAACGAGCATATGGTTGGGGACACATTTCCGAAGAGGAATATAAATCATTTAAAGGAGAACATGATGGTGCTGGAATTTTGAGTTCTTTTGCTAAAATCGTTTTGGAAAAAGTATAGTCAGTCACTAATTAAGTGGGCTTTTATTGGGATTCTGATTATAAGCAACTCTTTGGTCGCCGAGTCACAAAGGTGAACACCATGTTAGAAAATATACCGTTAATTGCAGCAGCAACGGGAGTTTTAGGACTTCTAATTGCATTTATATTATACAAGAAAGTGAATAGTGTAGAAATTGATAATGAAGTTGTGGCAGACATAACTCAAGAGATTCAAGATGGGGCTATGGCCTTTCTGAAAGCGGAATATCGAGTATTGAGTATTTTCGTTGTTGTTGTTGGTGTTCTACTAGCATGGTTGAACGATTTTGAGACTGCAATAGCATTCTTTGCAGGTGCAGTTGCTTCAGTAGCAGCTGGCTTCTCTGGAATGAGAGCAGCCACTTCAGCTAATGGAAGAACTGCTATGGCTGCTAAGAATGATGGGCAGGCCGGAGCGCTTGCAGTATCTTACAATGGTGGAGCTGTAATGGGGCTTTCAGTTGGTGGACTCGGTCTCCTAGGTATTTCTCTCATTGCATTCTGGCTCAGTGCTGGAGAAACTGCAAGTGACGGTACAATGAACCCTGTTAGTGCGGCTGCTGGTTTCGGTATGGGTGCTTCTTCAATCGCTCTATTCGCCCGTGTAGGTGGAGGAATCTACACAAAAGCTGCTGACGTTGGTGCAGATCTTGTAGGTAAGGTCGAAGCAGGTATACCTGAAGATGATCCACGAAATCCTGGTGTAATCGCAGATAACGTAGGTGATAACGTGGGCGATGTTGCTGGAATGGGAGCGGATATATTCGAATCCTTCGTAGGTTCAATTATCGCAGCAATGATTATTGCTAACGATTTTGATGCTAACATAGCAGAGGACTATGTCCTTCTTCCAATCCTTCTCGGATTTATTGGATACACCGCATCTATTATCGGTGTATTCTCAATGTCTATCTTAAAGAATGGAAAAGACCCTGCAGCCGCTTTACGAAATACCACATTTATCGCTGCGGCTTTGTTTTGGGCAGGCGGTTATCTAGCCATACATCAGAATCTCATCGATGTGAGTTATGGAATCATGCACTCCGTAGTTCTTGGAAGCGTGATTGGAATTCTCATTGGACTTGTAACAGAATATTACACTGGTATCGAGCCAGTCTTTGGAATCAAAACAAAGGCTATTCCACATATTGGTGAAATGTCTAAAACAGGACCTGCCACAAACGCAATTGCAGGATTATCCGTTGGTATGATGTCTACATTCGTACCAGTCGTTCTCATTTCTCTTGGTATCCTTGGAGCCAACGAATTTGGTGGTGACCAATTTGGATTGTACTGTATCGCAATGGCTGCAATGGGCATGCTAGGAACTGTCGGTGTTACAATGACAGTTGATGCATACGGTCCTGTTGCAGACAATGCTGGTGGAATTGCAGAAATGAGTAGTCTTGGAGATGACGTACGCGCAATCACAGACGAACTTGACTCAATTGGAAATACAACTGCAGCAGTAGGTAAAGGATTCGCTATTGGATCTGCAGCATTAACCGCACTTGCACTGTTCGCAGCATATACTGCAGCGATTGGTACTGATGCAAATGGTGAATCCTTGCTAAATCTTGAACTCACAGAACCAATAGTTGTTATCGGTTTGTTGATTGGTGGTGGACTTCCGTTTGTTGTTGCAGCAATGACAATGACGTCTGTAGGAAAAGCAGCAGGAGACATGGTTATCGAAATTAGAAGGCAATTCAAAGAAATTCCAGGATTACTAGAAGGAAAGGAAGGCGTAAAACCTGACTCTAAGAAATGTGTTGACATTTCTACACAGGCCGCATTAAGAGAAATGGTAGGACCTGGAGTAGTAGCAATATCTGCACCTGTGATTGTAGGATATGTCTTGGGATGGGATGCATTGGGTGGTCTGTTAGCTGGTTCTTTAGTTACAGGTGTTCTAATGGCACTATTCATGGCAAACGCAGGTGGTGCTTGGGACAATGCAAAGAAAGCTATTGAACAAGGACACATCGCTGGAGCTGAAAAAGGAGATTCAGCTCACGATGCTGCTGTGATTGGAGACACAATAGGAGATCCATTCAAAGATACATCTGGACCTTCACTGAATATTCTCATTAAGTTAATGTCAATTGTTGCAGTTGTATTGGCTGGAACAGGTAAGTTAACTGATACCGGTCTTCTTTGAAACACTAAACCGTTAGTCTCTTGACTAACTACCCGGAGGGGATTGTATGGCTAGAGGGGCTTCTGTTGGTTTAATGTTGGTAATTTTGCTGACATCGATGACAGGTTGTACCGCAGTAACAGATGGTATTACTGGGAACTCAAGTTCTGAAGAAATCTCTGTCCCTACATGGGAATTAGGAGATTATTGGCTATACACATTCTCAACACCTGATTATAGTGATGATACTACAAAGTTAGTAGTAGCAACTACAGATATTGAAGAAGATGGAACTGCATACATGCTAGCAATTTCCAGCATAGGAGAAGCAAGAAGGCACGCAGTCCTAAATCATAATCCATTCCTTGGTAGAATTACTCATGACCAATTAAGTCCATTTGAAAATGGAGAAGCAAAAGATGTCTTGGATTTCCCATTGAAAAAAAGTAAAGCATGGAGTTTTAGTTTATTTGAAAATGATTGGAATGCAGTAGTCTCATCTGTGGACTCATCAATTGCCTCAATAAGAGCAACTGCTAGTGATGGTTCATCTATCGATTATATTTTTGATGGAAATATTGCATTCTTCTCATCATTTATCTGGACTGATTCTGAAGGAGTAGTACAATTGAAGATGAAAAATGCTGACAATGGAGTAGGCCATACAGGGGACGTTTATTTCGTCAGAGGAGGAGATTTATACAGTAATAATTGGTATAATAGTGGTCCTGATGCAGAATTTGTAGACACTTTCTTTGTATCTGACCACCCCAAAGATGGGGAATGGAATGAGATGATATATTTCCTAGATGCCTCATGTGGAGGAGGCTCTACAATTACACTAACATTGAGAGATCACACATCAGTTTCTGCTCTAGAAAGATTCTGGGGCCCTGGTGCTGAAGAAACTGGGACATTGGGTACCATTCCGTATCCAAGTCAAGAATATACTCTTACAGTTACGTTCACAGGAGACACACATCTGAGGATATTATTAGCAGGTGGTATCACTTATTCTTGGAACCTCTAATGATAGTATGTCTGGCACCTTTGTAATGATGCATGGAATGACAGGAACATCCGCTAAAATGGAACCATTAGCTAAACAACTAGCTCCTAATGGATGGGATATATTTTGTCCCGAAGCTAAAATCCCTCATCCAACGAGGGGAGGTTTTGCTTGGTGGTTACGTTCAGAAGACCCTACAGAACCGCTTGGACCAAATGCATTGTTGGAAGTGAAGAATTCTGTACTAGATGTAATTTCAGAAATTCCTGATGGACCAATTATTGTGGGTGGATTCTCCCAAGGTGCAGCTATAGCATCTGCTATGCTTGAGTACGATATTCAAAGTAGAATTAAAGGTCTAGTTTTACTTGGGACAAAAACAGTTAGGCCCGATGAATTAAGAGAAATATTACCATTTTTAAAGCCAAGAAAAGTTGTCTGGATGCATGGTTCTAGAGACCATTTAGTACCAATAGAACAAGGAATTGAGCATATTGAAATCTTTGAACAAGCAGATTGGGAAGTTACAAAGTTGGAACATGAAAAAGGGCATATGGTTAATCTAAATCAATTAAATGAGTTGAAATTAACTATTCAAAGTATGGCTGATGGTTAATTACTTCTGGAAATAATCAATTAAATGATCTGACCCACCAATAAAGATTGGCTTTTCTCCCCTCATATCAAAACAAATAGGGACTGTTCGATGACCAGTAATCCCTACTACTTCTGAACGTAAATTATCTTCATGATCAAAGTTAATTTCAGAATATGTTAGATTCTTAGAATTTAATACATTCTTTGCTCGGTTACAGTATCCACAAATTGTTTGTGTAAATAATAGAAAGTCAGTATTACATTCTTCTAAAATTTCAACGAATCTATCCATATTTAGACTTCCTGTAAATTAACCTGATAGAACGTTATTAATTAACCTGAGGAATTAATCGGGTACAATTTGATCTAAGAGGTAGAAGGTTGCAAATCTTCATCTTTCCACCAATCTGGCCTCTCGCCAAGATCTGTGTCTGGATCTTCTTCTTCCCATACCTCGCCATCTTTAATTCGCCCTTCTAGAACTCTGTCTGTCTCATCTTCATCTATAAAAATCAACATTATTACTGTAGCCATAGTTAAGACTGCACCTAAGTAAATCGCCGTAGAGTAATCAAATATTGCTATCATTCTTCCAGTCATAGTGTAAGCAAATACTCCTGATAAATTAAATAATGACATATATGCAGTAAATTGAGTTCCACCAACTTTGCTCCATGTAAGCCTCATGGTCAATGATATAACACAAATCCAAGCAATTCCATAAATAAAAGCCTGGAGAATAAGGAAAGTTGTCATTATGGTGGTGTTAGTCCACAAAGGCTCTAGGAATGCTAGGCTGGCATTTGCGAAAGCAAGTGCCAAAAAGAAGACCATTGCAACTCTTCTTGTTCCAAAGCGATCACCCAAGAATCCACCAATTATCTGACCAAACATTGCTCCAAATACAACTATTCCACCAACTATTCCATTATACTTTTGTTGTGACCAGCCGGCACCATTAATGAAGATATCAAATGTGATCGGGAGCACAAAAGAATACAAATCAGCCAATAGACAAAGTCCAATTAATAAGAAGGCAGATCTGACAGAAAATGCTTTGACAAGATAAAACGAAGTTCTGGCTACGGTATTCTTGGTACCATCAGGTAATACAGAAAATGGATTGGGAACCTCAGGTAAGATAGTATCTTCATTACCCAAGTATTTCATAACAAAATTAAATGAGAATAGTAATACTGCTATGGATAAACAGACATAACTAATTGGATTAGTGCCCCTCCTTATATCAGCACCAAACGTCCAATCAATAGTAAATACATCAATAGCAAATCCAGTAAACCATATTGAAAGTCCAATTATTGTAAAGAATGCTGTGATGGAAATACTCGCTTCAGAAACACTGTATCCCACATTCTTAGCAGTCATGAACTCTTCCTCATCAATCCAAGGAGTTTCTGTTTCATTATCATCTACGACTTCTTCATTAGTTTCTGAAACAATAAGGATTGCATCTACTTTTGACCATGGGAATAACTTAATTCCTGGTTTTTCTACCAAAGTAAGAGGTATCCACATGATTAGTAATAGTAGAGATAATTGTGCTATAATAACCCCTGATATACCAATTATACCGATGAGAACCCCTAATCCAGCACCTCCAATAATTATTCCAAGCCTCTTGGCAGCAAACATGAAACCATTCACTTTAGCTACTTCATCAGGTTGGAGGATTTCCACAGCTAAAGCATCAGTAGCTACATCTTGTAGAGACGCAAATATATTATGAACAAATAATACTCTAGTTACTAAATCTACTTGCTCATTAAGATCGTCAACTAAAATCAAACTCCCCAGTGTCAATGCCATTCCTGCTTGTGCGAAAAGTACCCACTGCCTACGAGGACCATATTTCTCAATAAATATAGCATCTACAACTGGGCCCCAAATCCACTTAAATGTCCAAGGTAAAGCTACTGTTGCGAATAATATTGCTATATCTTCGACTGGAGTTCCATTATCAATTAAGTAGGCAGCAAATGTAACGCTAGCAAATCCCCAAGGAAGTCCTTGAGCGAAATACATCAGACAAAGTGTTACTACTCTACGAGTTTTATTCTCAGTTAATGCTCCACCTTTTCTCCATTCTTTTGAGGCTTTTTTAGTGCCTGAGATTGCTTCAGGACCCCAAATTATTGGATTGATTTTGTTCAAACTGTTTGAAGTCCAATTACCCATATCAAATGGTTCCGTAGATTCTTGTTTTGACATCCAATCTTCACGATATGCCACCCATCCCAAAAGAGCCATTACTGCAAGGAAAGGAATAATGAACAAAATCGGGCCAATTGAGGTCTTCCCTAAGTTAGCCTCTGAATCTAGCAATGAAACAAAGATTGGGAACTCTACAAATACATCTCCTGGACTACCTCCTTCATCGGAATAGTACATTCGGAAACTACCTGAACAATCTGCACCTGGAGTACCTGGAATGGGGCTCTGACATAGAGCTCCTCCTTCAGCAGGAACCGAATAAGAAACTGTAATTGTTGTAGAGGTATCTTTCGACCAACTCTGGAAAGAATCACTTACAACAATATCCCAGTTAGTTGTGAAATCGTTGCCATTATTGACTGAGTTTGCAGGCTCTGTATGCTGAGAAATCTCTTCATCACCTCTGAAGAGTGTCAGTGTTAAATCACATTCTGCTCCACCACAATTACCTGATTCAATATTAAATTTCATCCTAACAGATATCGTTTCATTAAGTTCAAGAATGAAGTCTTCAGAAAATCCTGTTTGTAGTTCACAAGAAAAATCTACCACTACATCTTGACCTTCAGGGAATAATATCTCTCCATAACCTTCCGATGCAGAGCCTTGCGATAGATTGTCAAAATTATTCCAGCAATCATCTAAATTCTCAGAACCCCAGAAATACATGTATGGATCATCATTAGTAGGGTGATTGTCAGCAGAACTTGATTGGGCAGTCGCAAACATGGATAAATAACTGAATGTTACCAATAATACAACTGCAATAGTTAGACTACGACGTGTCGATTGCATAAGTTTGGGGATGAATAGTGACGTTTGAGTCTTCGCCCAATTTATTCACTATCATTTCATCTTAATTCCAGTGTTTTCATAATCCCATTCAATTAATTGCCAACCTGATTTTGAAATTTTCTCTCTAACTTTTTTGATGTATAATGGATGGCACAAAATAGCCGCACATCCTCCTGATCCAGCCCCTAAAGCTTTCCAAGCCATAACACTGCTATCATCTAGTAAAGGTTGAATCACAGGTAAAAAAGGAGCATTGATTGATTTATCTATGGAGTCAATTGCACTTGAAACTTCATTTAGAGAATCTACAAAATGTTGCCTCTGATCTCTTTGTAGAGAATCTGCTAATTTTCGAGTTGTAAGACGGATTCTATGAAGTCCTTCTATTACTTCCTCATCTCCTGATTCATATCTTGACCACACTTGATTTTGTATTTCTCCAGAATTATGAGAGATTCCAGTATAAGCTATCAAGAGATGTTTTTTTATCCATTTAACTGCAGAACGAGCAGGTTCAAATGGCATTATTTCAACATTTTCACCGTGAAACATAAATCGATTGAAACCGCCAAATGTTGCAGCCCATTGGTCCTGCCTTCCACATTTATTTCCTAACTTAATTTCTTCTTGGTAAGCTGCTTCGGCTATTTCATGTAACGAAAGATTTTGATCCTTACCTAATAGTGCAATACGGGCCACATTTACAGAACCACTAGTGCCCAATCCTGAACCTATAGGAATATCGAAATCATAAGTGATTTCCTTCAATATATTAACTGTAGCTTTAACATATTTATTTATTGTAAAATTGATTACTTCTCCACCAAAATCTGTACAATAAGGATTGACATCAGTCCAACCTCCTGATAGATCTACTCGGACTGGAACTATGACATCAAATTGACCATCCATAGGCACTCCGAGTGTTATCTACATGAGAACCCTCCGCCGCAGATAAATCATTTAACCGAAAATAACCCCTATGAGAAACCCCTCCGAGACCCATGACTGACGCCGTAGATGATGCAATTCGGGCTTTTTCACAAGGCAAACCAGTAATGGTTTTTGACTCTGACTTTCGTGAGAAGGAAACTGACTTACTTTGGCCAGCAACGGCTGCAACTCCAGCAGTTATGAGGCGTCTGAGGATTGATTGTGGAGGATTACTGTTCTTGGCTATCGGCGATGAAATAGGTCAAATGTTTGATTTACCATGGCTACAAGATCTACATACTCATCAAGAATTAGTTAATGATAATCCAGTATTATCACACCTAATCACCAATGACTTACAATATGATACAAGATCAGCATTTACTTTGTCAATAAATCATCGCGACACTTACACGGGAATTACCGATAGAGATAGATCACTGACTACGAAAAGATTTGGTGAATTATCTGGATCATTAATGGAAAAATCAATTAGTGGAGAAGAAGCATATAAGGCATTAGGAAATGAGTTTCGTACACCTGGACACATTCCTGTGTGCAGAGAATCACCAGGCGGATTGAAATCTAGGCAAGGACATACAGAGTTAGCAGTAGCTATTGCAAGACTTGCAGGGCAAGTTCCTGCAACAATAGGTGCAGAAATGCTTCAACCTGATGGAGATGGTGCACTTTCCGTTAAAGATGCGAGAGCCTATGCGGCTAAACACAACATTCCAATGATTACTGGCGATGATTTACTTAATGCCTTAAACATAAATAAATAAATAAATAGCCAGGAAGAATTATTGTTATAGAGAGTGAAAAGTATGGTTCGAGTAATGGCGGTTGGTGTTTTTGACTTACTCCACGCTGGACACCTACATTATGTAGAACAAGCTAAATCATTAGGTGATGAACTAATTGTTGTTGTTGCTCATGACGACACAGTCCGCAAGCAAAAACATGAGCCAGTAACTAATCAAGAATTAAGAAGAAGAATGGTTGAAGGATTGAAGCCCGTCGACAAAGCCATAGTAGGAAATCCTCCAAGTATACCTATTTTTGACATATTAGATTCAGTAAAGCCAGATGTTATTGCTTTGGGATATGACCAAAAACACTCTAGAGATGCTATAAAACTTGGATTAGAAAATAATGGTTGGGGAAACGTGGAAGTAATCCGTGTAGAAGGATTAGCAGACGACTTGGATGGTACTAGAAAGATTATTGCAAGAATACTCAGTTTATGGTCAGGTGAAACCGGCGGGCCCTACGAGGAAGATTGAGATGTTCACTGGAATCGTGTCTGGGACTGCGCCAATAGTTAAGATTGAGGAAAAAGATTTTATTCGTACCTTTACAGTAGATTTAGATAAATATGACGATAATCTGGAAATAGGAGCTAGTGTGGCTCTAGACGGAGTTTGTATGACTGTTGTTTCAATAGAAAATAATCTTGTGAAATTCGATGCGATAGAAGAAACTCTAAGTCGTACCACCTTAGGGAAACTCAGTGTTGATTCGTCAGTAAATATCGAAAGATCTCTAAAGATGGGAGATGAATTAGGTGGACATATAATATCAGGACATGTTTTAATGTCTGCAAAAATAATACAGATTAAAGATAGAGGAGAAGGGATAGATATTTTAGTTGAAAATCCATCTGATGCAAGGCATTATATTCTCGAAAAAGGATATATCTCGATAGATGGTATGTCTCTAACTATAGGGAATGTTAGTAAAGATAGTTTCGCATTACATATTATTCCTGAAACATTAAGAGTTACTACGATAGGTGGGAAAAAAGTAGGAGATTACGTCAATATAGAAATTGATTCACGCACTCAAGCCGTTGTAGATACAATTAGAAAAAGTATGGAAGTGAAATAATGAAGATTGCAGCCGTTTGTGGGTCTTTTCACAAAGAAGAGATTCAAAGAATGCTAGAATATGCCGAAAATGAAGCTAATATCAATGGAGCAGAAATATCAAAGATTATCTGGGTACCAGGCTCAATGGAAGTCCCATTAGCTCTAAATCGTCTATTGGAAGATAACGAAGTTGATGCAGCAATTGCTCTCGGAATTATTGAACGTGGTGAAACTCAACATGGGCTAGTAATGGGTCAGGCAGTTACTAGATCCATTATTGAATTACAAATTAAGTTTGATAAATCAATTGGGTTAGGAATAATAGGTCCTGGTGCTGAAAAACATCATATTGAACCAAGATTAGAACCACATGCAAGATCAGCGGTTAATGCGGTAATTAAAATGTCAAAATGATTTTCATTAAACCTAACTGAAGCAATCAATAGTGCTTTCTTCGAGTTAATGTTCAAAGCATTCCTATCATTCCGAGACTCATGACTGATGAAGTGCGGAATGTGATTATCATAGGTTCTGGTCCCGCGGGATATACCGCAGGCCTATACTCGGCAAGAGCATTATTGGAACCATTGATGTTCGCTGGGTACATGTCAGGAGGCCAACTAATGCTAACCTCTGACATAGAAAATTTCCCCGGATATCCAGAAGGTATTGGCGGTCCAGAAATGATGATTCAATTAAGAGAACAGGCAGAGAAATTTGGATTAGAAGTTCAAGATAAGAATGTAGAACGAGTAGATTTTTCTGAAAAACCGTTCAAGGTCTGGGTCGAAGGAGAAGAATTTCGTTCAAAATCTGTGATTATTTGCACAGGAGCAGAATCAATCTGGCTAGGAGCAGAGGGGGAAGAAGAGCAAAAAGGTAGAGGGATAAGTACCTGTGCAACTTGTGACGGCGCATTCTTCCGCGAGCAAGAGGTACTTGTTATAGGTGGAGGTGACTCAGCAATGGAGGAAGCCACATTCTTAACGAGATTTGCCAGTAAAGTGACATTATTACATAGAAGAGACGTTTTTAGGGCATCAAAAGTAATGTATGAAAGAGCCTTAAATAATCCAAAAATTGAGATTAAGACGTTCAGAACTGTAAGAAGTTGGCTTTCGGATGAAACCGGATTAAGTGGTGCAGTCCTAGAAGATCCTAGAGATGGTAGTATAGAAGAAATATCATGCACAGGTGCATTCATTGCAATTGGGCATAAACCAATTACTAATTTTTTAGAAGAACAGGTAGAAACTGATGAAGCAGGGTATATCTTAGCGAAAACACATACGATGACAAGTGTGAACGGCGTGTTTGCAGCAGGAGATGTTGTAGATACTAGATATCGTCAAGCAATTACTGCTGCTGGAATGGGTTGCCAGGCGGCAATTGATGCTGAAAAATGGCTTGAAGATCAACATTGAGGGGAAAAATGTCTGAAATCACCTTAACTAATGATGAGAAAGCAAGATATGCTAGACATCTGATTTTACCACAAGTAGGAGAGTTAGGGCAAAAAAAAATCAAATCTTCTTCAGTTCTAGTTGTTGGAGCCGGGGGGTTAGGTTCACCAGTTTTGTTGTATTTAGCTGCAGCCGGAATTGGAAGAATTGGCATAATAGACGATGATAAAGTAGATATTACGAATTTACAAAGGCAAATTATCCATTCGACTTCATCAGTTGGAGAATTAAAAGTAGAATCTGCTAAAAGAAGAATTAATCAAATTAATCCTGAAATTGTAATCGAAATATTTGATGAGAGATTAAATATCGAAAATGCGGAAAAAATAATTGATAAATTTGACATCGTGGTAGACGGGACAGATAACTTTTCGACTAGGTATACAATTAGTGATTGTTGTGAAATTTTAGATAAGCCATGGGTTTTTGGCAGTATTCACAGATTTGAAGGACAGGTTTCAGTTTTCAATCTTAATGGGAGTCCAAATTATAGAGATTTATTCCCTAAAGCACCCCCGCCTGAGTTGGCTCCCAATTGTGCAGAAGCAGGAGTTTTAGGGGTTTTACCTGGAATTATAGGTTCATTTCAAGCTAATGAGGTTCTAAAAATTATCCTCGGAATAGATGGGACATTAGATAGTGAATTATTATTAATTGATACTATCAGTATGAATATAAGAAAGCTTAGATATAGTGCGAATAAAGAAAGAGAAAAAGTCACAGAACTCTCCGAAGAAGCGATATCTTGTTCATTGGGTATAGAGGAGGAAGAATCATTAGATGCCTCTGATAGAGAAGAAAATATGAAAGAAATTAATCCATTGGAATACGTAAAAAAAGTAAATAATGGATGGAAACCTTTCTTTCTAGATGTGAGAAGAGAAGCAGAAGAAAAAATTGTGACCTTACCTGACACCGATCTAAGAATCAATCATACCGAAGTTCCATCGAGACTTGATGAAATACCAAACGATCGAGATATTGTAATTTATTGTAGAAGTGGCGCTAGGTCTGCTATGGTGGCAAATTTTCTTAAAATGTCTGGAAATTATTCCAATGAGATTTACAACCTATCGGGAGGTATACACTTGTGGGCTTCCACTGTTGACTCTAGCGTCCCTAAGTATTGATTAATTGCGGTAAATATATACTTAGTGCATCGTTTAATTATGGTATCGAAGTAATTTTATCTACATTGTCTCCGATAATAGCGGTATTTATTTTAATTAAGGTATTAATTATTGCAGTCAATTGTTTAAATACGGTAATTAACAATAAAATATCTCTAAGATAAGAGTCTTAATACCACAATTAATAAATAAATACCACATTTGAACCTTTGAGAGCGATTAGTTGTAGTACTTGATGAATTTCGGAGATACGTGAGCATAGCCAGGCAAGGAATTTGGCTATGCCCAGAATGTGGCAATCATGAACCCTGGAAAACTAGGGATCAAGATACGAATCAAATAGATCGAAAATGCAGTAATTGTGACAAGAGAGCTAGAGTCACCCTCAATCGCTCTAATTCTGGGAAAGGCAGGAAACGAAATTATCAAATTTGGGAAAGAGACCCGACTATAGATTTTGGAAAAATAATTGAAGAAGCTAAGAAAAGGAACAACAAGACCCAGGGGGATGGAGTAACTAGAACAAAATCAGAGAAGGCTACTCAAGAGCAACTCCCTCCAATTTGGGGACTAGACTGGGCCCCGAAGAATGCTTTACTTTTCACAAAGAAATTACCCGAGGAAAAGGTGAGGAAAGAATTACTACGCTTCGTAGCCGAAAGACATGATGGCTACCTAGAACTGATTTCAGAAGTATGGATGAGTATGCAACTACCGACTCAATTTAATGGAGATACATACCATCAGTTAACAAAGCAATTCTGCCAAGAGGTGTCAAAATCTTTAGATGAACGAATTTGGAAGCCAGAATTATCTATTATTGAAGGCGATGAAGTCATTCCAATGAGAGATACTGAATTATACCTAAAAAGAAGAAAAAAGAGGTTTATGAGAGATATCAGACTATGTCTCAGAAGAGTTGCTTACGCTTCAAGTGTTGATTTAGATACACATTTGCAATGGCAAAGATGGATGACTAGAACTAGAGCTATGGATGAACATTTGAAAGATTTATTCAGTAACGGAATCAGTACCCCAGATGGAGGAAAGTTCGGGGGAAAAGGTTTCAGATCAACTTGGCAAGAAGGAGTCGTTGGTTGCGCTACATCTCTAAATAAGGCGATTGATTTACCACCCGAAAATAGACATCAAGCAGATATTATTGCACCAATGATTAGAGATGTAGGTTTAGCATTAGCAGTAGGGCAAACTCCTTTGGAAATATTTGCTGCGCAAATGGGGAAGTCTGGCTCATATATGGACGGAGGTAACTTAGACTCAGGAGGAAGAGATCTACACATAGGAAATTGGGAGAAGGGAGTTCTACCTCCAACAGCACCCCTCCCAATTGCTAGTGCCACGGCTACAGGCGTTGCTCTTGCTGCTAAACTATTGAGAATTAATCGGTTTCATTTGGCCCCTGTTGGAGAGGGATGTAGCAGCAATGGAGAATTTTGGGAGGCGATGAATTTAGCAGGCGCAAGAGGTTTACCAATTGCATTTATGATACAAAATAATCAAATCGCTTTAGATACATTCACAGTCGGCCAGTCAGGAGCAGAGACATTTGGTGACAAAGGTCATGCAATGGGAATACCCTCTTGGACAATTGATGGATCAGATCCACTTCAATTCCACGCATCAACAGCAGCGAGTAGAGAATACGCATTGGATGGAGGTGGACCTACTCTAATCCATGTAGAAACAATGAGAGGATGCGGACACGCTCATCATCATGATGATTTGTACCTAGGTTCTGTAACAGGGAATCCTCCAGGTTATGTTGGCCGTGAGTTATTATCGTATTGGGCTGAAAAAGATCCACTCCCCAATCACAGAGATTATTGTTTATCAATCGGAGCGAATGAAAAACAGTTAATTTCTATGGAGGAAGAAGAACAGGCTATCGTAGATGCTGCTAGAAAGGAAATGGAAGAGATGCCTTGGCCTGAAGGAAATACTGTGACAAAAGGAGTCACATCAAGACATGATGCTGAGACTCATACCGAACAATTTGAAAGATTTGAAAAAGAGGCAGGAGAGATTTTATCTGGCCCACTAAAAGATGGAGATTTAGCAATTGAGTTTTCTAATGCATCAAATTCCTCAACATATAGTCGTGCGATACAAAATGCGATGGTAGCATTAGCTGAAAGGCATGGGAATGATATCGTGTTCATGGGAGAAGATATGGAAGTTGCTGGTGCTTTTGGGATGAATATCCCCCTCAAAGCAAAAGGCCATTCAGATAAACTTCTAGATATGCCTCTTTCTGAATCAATCATAATTAATTCAGCAACGGGTGCTGCATTAGGCGGTATGAGACCAGTAGCCGAAATACAATTTGGTGGATTCGCAGCATTGGCTATGAACGCCCTCGTGAATAATGCGGCACAACTAAGATGGAGATGGGGTGCAGATGTACCGTTAACAATCAGAATACCTCTGGGAGCTAAAACAAGGAGTGGCCCGTTTCATGCTAATATGATTGAATCTTGGTTTATGAACGACCCTGGCTTGACAATTGTATTCCCAAGCAACCCACAAGATGCATATGACTTATTGATTGAGTCTCATGAATTAAATGACCCTGTTGTATTTCTTGAACATCTTGGATTATATGGATTAGGTGGAGGGAAGACTGGATGGGGTGACTCAATAAATCAGATTATCGATACAGAATCAGTAAAAGAGAGATTAGAAAATAATGATTCTTCAATTGGTAAAGCTAAAGTTATCAGAGGCGGAAAAGATTTGACAATTATTACTTGGGGAGCAATGGTCCATGTAGCTCTTAAGGCCGCTGAATTAATGGCGAAAGAGGGTATAGAAATAGAAATTGTCGATCTAAGAACGATACTTCCGTTTGACTCAAAAACTTGTATTCAATCAGTCATGAAAACAAAGAAAATGATTGTCCTACAAGAGTCCCAATATACAGGAGGTTTGGGGCATACAATTAGTAGCAGAGTAATGGAAGAAAGTTTTTGGGATATGGAATCTCCACCTGTAGTAATAGGCGCTTTAGATACGCCAGTTCCATTTTCGCCCACATTGGAGGATTACACAATACCTACAGTAGATCTTGTATTAAGACATGCAAAAAGAATGTGTAAATAAATAAGTGATTATAATGTTGAGTTTTCTGTCAGACCTACCCGATTTAGTTTTAGTAATACTTGGTTTTATTTTCTTGATATTTGGTGGAGAAAGTGTAGTTCAGGGAGCAATTACAATTGCAAGAAAAATGAATGTTTCACCCCTATTAATTGGTTTTACAATAGTGGCAGTAGGGACGTCACTGCCAGAATTAGCAGTCACTTTGAATGCCGTTAGTAGTAATAATCAAGATCTTGTTGATTTAGCAGTCGGAGGAGTCCTCGGCTCGAACGTTGCCAATGTAATGTTAGTTCTAGGAACTGCTGCTATGCTAGGAGCCTGCGATAAACCTGGAGTAGGAATTAAGAAAGACGCTATGGCAGTAATTATGGCATCAATAATTTTACTTTTCACAGTACTAATGGGTGAAGTAACTCAAATAATTGGTATTTTAATGGTTATTGCTCTAATAAGCTATTATGCATATTCATATAATTATTCGAAAAAATTAGGACTGGATGAAGAGTTAGAAGAAACTTGGATGGGAGAGAATATGCTGTTGGCAATGATAGTGACGATTTTAGGTGGAGCGATGATTGTCTTGGGAGCAGAATTACTGATTGAAGGTTCGAAGGGAATTGCAGATTCATTTGGAATTTCAGAATCAATAGTTGGCCTTAGTGTAATTGCTTTGGGTACGTCTCTTCCTGAATTAGCAGTAACTATGGTTGCTGCTTTAAGGGGACACAAAGGTGTAGCAATTGGGAATGTCTTGGGTTCAAATGTGATAAATATTCTCGGGATACTAGGTATTTCATCAGCCTATGCAGGAGGAATCATAGTATCAGAAGAATTTGCAGGGAGAGATATATGGATAGTAATGATAACCTCTGGACTGGTTGCTATAATGTTGTTAAATGAACGTAAAATAACTAAAACATTGGGTGTGACTATGGTCATTGGTTACTTGTCATACATGGTATTACTCTACACATTATGAAAAATATCTGAGCAGAACGGCTAAGTCTTATTGCCGCTTGCGAGCACCATGGTTAACTTCGATTTGACTGATGAACAGCAAATGCTACAAGAATTAGCACGTGATTTTGCCAATGAAGAAATAAAACCAAATGCTGCTCAATGGGATAAAGAAAGTGTCTATCCCAAAGAAGCAATTTCTAAGGCGAATGAGCTCGGTCTATTGACTCTAAAAATACCTGAAGAATATGGTGGAGGAGGAATGGGTTCATTTGAAGAAGTATTAGTCTTGGAAGAGTTTGGATTTGGAGACCCTGGATTTGCAACTGCTGCTGGAAGTTCAATGCTAGCATCATACCCACTAATTACTGGTGGTACTGAAGCTCAAAAAGAAAAATATCTCAGAATGGTAACTGATGGCAAGATAGCAGCCTATTGCGTAACCGAACCCGGTGCAGGAAGCGATGTTCAAGCAATACAAACTGAGGCAATTAAAGATGGAGATGAATATATCATTAACGGACAAAAAATGTGGATTACTGGTGCAGGTCATGCAGACTGGTTTTTTGTACTTGCATATACCGACAAAAATCTGGGATACAAAGGTATGAGCGGATTTATTGTTGATTCAAATCTTGAGGGTGTAGAATTGGGTAAAAAAGAAGAAAACATGGGTCAGCGTTGTTCTGATACAAGATCTGTGACATTTAATGATGTTCGAGTGCCAGCAGAAAATCTAATTGGTGGAAAGGAAAATGATGGTTGGATGAATGCAATGAAGGCTTTCGATCTTTCAAGGCCGAGTATCTCATCTCATGCAGTAGGGAACGCCAGAGGCGCTATGGAAGAAGCAATCGCCTATGCTAGTGAAAGAAATGCATTCAATAAACCTATAATTAGGCATCAAGCAATCTCTTTCATGATAGCAGATATGGCAACAAAGATTGAAGCCGCTAGAATGTTAGTCTGGAAAGCCGCAATGAAATCGGATTCTGGAGAAAGTAATACCTTAGAGGCTGCACATGCAAAAAGATTTGCTGCAGATATGGCTATGGAAGTAACTACTGATGCAGTGCAAATTTTTGGAGGTTATGGATATTCAGAAGAGTACCCCGTAGCTAGAAGAATGCGAGGGGCAAAGGTTGTACAAATATTTGAGGGGTCAAGTCAAATTCAGCGATTAATAATAAGTAGAGAAATGCTTCAAAAATGAATCTAATTATAATTTTTGTAGGAACACTAAACCGGTTCATTCAATACTTATGGAATACTCCGAACGTTTGATAATATGAGCGAAAGAGTGAATTTTGTCAGAAGAATTACTGCGGTTATGATTCTAGGATTATTGGTTGTACCATTAATAGCGTCTTCTGCATCATTGGAAGAAGATGATAGGAAAGAATCCGAACAAGAACTAAATTGGTGGGAAAATACGAATATGGACACCAACAAAGATAGAATTCATGATGCTATTTGGATGGCTCCAGAAAGTAGCCATTATGATTATCTTGATGAAAATAATAGAATTAGCGTAATTGTAGATTTTGATCATACTCCAACGATAGAAGATGAAAGAATGCTGGAACAACATGTATCTTTCGAAGTCCAATTTAGATACTGGTTAATAGACAGCATAGCAGGTAAAGTAGACATAGATTTAGTCACGAAAATTGTAGAATTACCTGGAGTTGTTTTCGTTGAGTTGGATGGAAGATTAGAGATTCAAATGAATGATGTAAATGAGATTCATGACGTCACACAAGTATGGCAAGACACTGGATACACAGGAACAGGAAGTGTAGTCGCGATAATAGATACCGGGATCGATAGCGATCATGTTGGTTTAGATGATATTGACGATGACAACAGCACAAATGACCCTAAAGTAATAGCATTTTATGACCCAGTTAATACCCCTGAACTAACTAACGGCACAGAAGTGAAAGCGTATGATGATCAAGGACATGGCACACATTGTGCAGGAATAACTGCAGGAACTGGTGCGCCAGATTACCAATACAAGGGTGTTGCTCCAATGGCTCAACTTGTCGGAGTTAAAGTGCTTGACTCTGGTGGTTCTGGCTCTTTTGCAACCGTCATGGCGGGTATGGAATGGACTGTAGAGAAGAGGCACATATTCAATATCAGAGCTGCGAGTATGAGTCTTGGTGGCCCTGGAGCTATTGAGTGGACTTCATCCGAAGAAGAATCTGTTAACAGAATGGGTAATGAAATGATGAGAGAAGGGGTTGCATTATTCATTGCTGCAGGTAATAGTGTATTCAGTGCTCAAATCGGGACTCCGGGCTCTGCTGAAGATGTGATTACTGTTGGATCACTAGATAAAAATACTGCGATAGCAGTTTATTCCAGCCAAGGCCCTACTGAAGAAGGTAGAGTCAAACCAAATATTGCTTTTGTTGGAAGTAGTGTTATGGCGCCAGACTACAATACAGGTAACGGATATACAAGTAAATCAGGAACAAGTATGGCAACACCTGGTGCAGCGGGATTAGCGGCTTTGATGTATCAAGCGAATCCCGATTTATCCCCATTTGATATCAGAAACATTATGCAGGAAACTGCGACTTACAGAGAATGTCATTATATGCTGGCAAATGAGCCATGTGCTGAAGATAATATTCCAAAAAATAGACAAAATAATGTGTATGGACATGGACATGTTAATTCAATACCGTCAGTTATGGAGGCTGCAAACAAAGTATACGAATTATCACTTACTCTAAATGTGACATTAATTAATGAAATAGGAGAAGATAATAGAGTCCATTTAACTCAAGGAGAAGAAGTAGAATTCAATGTTGAAGGTGGAGCTACAAGAGTGCAATGGAGAACATGGGATATGAGAGACAACTGGATGGATTTAGCAGATTTTGATGTAAATGAATTGACTTTTGCAGTTACTCATTCGTTACTTGTCGATAGGCTACAATATCTCCCAAACAATACTGTTGAAGGTAATCAAGTATTACTTGTTAGAGCAATTACTGAAGATAGAGCATCAACAAATTTGGCTGTTGATATAACTGTAATCGGAGAAGAAAAAATAGAAAAAAGTAGTAGTAGCGGATCTAGTAACATGGCACTGATAACAGGATTATTATCTGTTTTAGTAATAATTTTATTTGTTGCTCTGACTGTTACAACAATGAAATTGAAAGGATCCGGAGTATTTTCTGAGGAACAAATTGAAGAAGAAATGGAAGATTGGATTGAAGATTTAGAAACTCAAATAGATGATGAAAACAGTGGTTAGTTTGAGCCAAATAGATGCAATTCTACTTACTGCAGGTGCCAGTAAAAGACTAGGAGAACCTAAAGCATTGGTTGATATTCATGGCGAATCATTGATTCAGATATTAATTAGAAAATTAAAGCAAAAAAAATTGAGAATAATTATTGTTACTCGAGCAGAATTATTTAATGAAATGGAAAAGTTAGGCGAGAAGGTAGTCATTAATACTCAGCCAGAGAGTGGCAGAACTGGGAGCATACAATGTGGAATTAAGGAACTTGAAAGCGAAAGATGCCTGATAGTTCCAGTAGACCGGCCAGGGTTCTCAAATACAACTATTGAAAAATTAATTAATTCGGAAAATACATGTTGTCCCAGTAAGAATGGTAAAGGTGGACACCCAGTAATTTTATCTAAAGAGGATTGTGAAAAAATTCTTTCAAGTAATCCTTCAACTCCTCTCCGAGATATTATCAATCCAATAAAAGTCGAAGTGGATGATGAGTTCTTACACCTAAACATAGATTTTCCTGAAGATTTAGAAAAACTAAGAGAAATTACTATTGAACATGATTTGTGATTGTTTCCTGACAATGATATACAAAATCAAAAAGTATAGGGCCCCCTCAGAGGTATATGTCAGTTCATGTTTTGTCTTGGGCATTGGATGAAGTAAAACAGGGTCACAGGGTCGCCATCGCAACAATTGTCTCTGCAAAAGGAAGTGTTCCTGGTAAACCTGGGGCAAAACTAGCAATTAATTCAAAAATGCAAAACTTTGGTACCGTAGGCGGTGCGGGATTAGAACTAAAAATCGAAAAAAAATTAATTCAATTATTAAATGAAGAACACAAAGTAAATCGGAAGAAAGGTGGATTAATAGAAACATTCTATCTTTACAAGGATGCGAAAGGAAAAGAAGGCATAGCTCTTGACAGCCTGTGTGGAGGGCAAGTCAAAGTGAGTATGGAGATTATTGAACCAATGCCTCATATTTTGATTGCAGGTGGAGGGCATGTAGGAAGATGTGTCGGACTAGTTGCCGAATCATTAGGTTGGGATTACTCTGTTTTTGACGTTAGAAAAGAATATTCTAATGCTGAAAAATATCCATTCTCCAATGAAAACATCTCAATGAATGCAAATGATTTTCTTGAATCGGAAGATTCTGAATCTATAAAACGATTTTCAGATATTCTATTGTTAGGGCATGATTGGTCAGTAGATCAAGAATTATTGTTAGGATTCCTGAAATTACGAAAAGATGATTCAAGGCCTAGAATTGGAGCGATTGGATCAGTCTCGAAATGGAAGTCATTCAAGAAAGCGGCAATGGATGATGGTGTTCGCGAAGAATGGTTCAATAATGCACGATGTCCGATTGGTATTGACATTGGTGCTGAAACACCTGAAGAAATTGGATTAGCGGTCTGTGCAGAGATTCTAGCATTAGAAAGAAAAATCACTCACACGGAGAACTGAAAAAGAAATAACGTCTCGGTTGATTGATGAAACAACTTAGTTTGTCATTAGTCTTGGTAATGATTACGGCATCACTCAGCGGGTGTATCTCTGATGATTCTGTAGATGAAACTTTGATTGAAGACGATGATATGTTCAGAAATTATTCTGTTGTAGCGCCTGTAGATACTGGAATCAACGTATATCACGATCATTTTAGGACAAATGAGACTTTTCCGGAATGGCTTCTAGATGGTTTGGGAGTAACAATGACATGTGATTTGACATTTTCTGGGACTTGGCAGGAAAGATATGAGGCCGATAAAGAAACATGTTGGGATAATATTAATTCTACAGACATAGTTTATTTCCCTGGGACAAAAATTATCGGTACAACACCTGATGATAATACAGAAATACCAATTCTAGATGACCCCTCTGATGGTCATGGTACCGCAGTGACAGGAGCAGTTTTGGATGCAAATCCTGATGCCATTATATTCTTTGTTGAGGGATTCAGTGACGCTGCAGTATTAGCGGCTGCTAACCAACCATTAGTGGATATTATCAGTACTAGTTTCGGGCCAATAGGCTCAATTCCTGTACCAGGGATAGAAGATGCAACTGAGATTGCAGTTGTACAAGAGAAGAAAATTCATACAGGTGCTGCAGATAATTCACCCTCGCCAGCAGTTCAAGATTCGACAGCAGGACCACCCTGGAGCATTGGAATCTCAGGATATGCAGAAGAGGGAGATGATCAGAAGGAAACTATGAGTGGTTCATATCCAGATATAGCTGCGGATTGGACTCAAGTGTTACCAAACCATGATGATATTGATGGCTATCATGAAACCAGCGGTACCTCTTTTGCAACACCAAGAACTGCGGGGCTTCTTTCGAAGGTAATTCAACACTTAAGAACTGAATCGGGAGATTTCTCTTCAGGAGCAGACCCAAATCTAAGAAGTGGATATTTAGTAAATGGAGATGATATGAATATTTCACAAGCACAAATTAGAGATGCGCTAAATCTATCCGCCTGGTACCCATCATTCAATACTTGGGACCCCCTTTCTGGAACTACCCCCGTATCTCCAGTTGCTCCATGCACACAGATTGGTTGGGGAGTAGTAAATGAGTCTAATGTGGAGCCAATGATTAATCATTTGAATGGGAATTTAATACAACCGGAAAGGCCTTCTGATGTGACACTATGCATGGAAACTAATCAAGAAATTCGTGAAACGTATTGGAATTAATAATTACCGAGGGGTTCAATAACAAAAGTACGTTCCACGTAGTATGCGTAAAGTGATACTTAGGTGGAAAACCATCTCACTTTACGGTGCAACAGAAATATCAGAAATTCTTAATTTATGTGAGAGAATGGAAATTCTTGGACATCTGGCAATAAATGAAAAAAGTGTTACTCAGTTAGCTGAAATTAAGTTAAAAAAAGGAAAAAGTATAGATGATTTTTCAGATTTAGAGAACTTCAAGGTAATTGAGACACATGAAGAGAATGAGGATGGAGTTTTAGTAAGTTTATTGTGTACTCATCCACTAGCAATCTCTGCAATTGAATTATCAAATATACATATTCACCCTCCTTACGGTATTTCAGAAGAAAAAGGCATGGAATTGAGAATTTCTGGCTTGTCAAAGTCCGTAAGTAGGTTCATCAGACTCATTAGAATGGTTTTACCTCCAGACAATATATCAGTTCAAACCTTTCAAAAAGAAGATAATGGAAGTGTGTGGGAGTCAATTTTGACTGAAAGACAGATAGAAGTTTTGAAGCACGCTACTAGAAAAGGATTCTACAGCATGGACAGAAGTGTCACTCTGAAACAACTAGCTGACGAGATGAATATGGCAAGAAGTACTTATGGTGAGCACATAAGAAGAGCAGAAGTCGAAATAATGAATAAAGTAATGAAGGATCTTGAATAAGTTGAGGATGAAAATCCGAATACTCAAATGGAGAGCCCGTGTGGTGAAGATGTTCACATGAGTGTCATACGTCTACCGATGCTTCCAGGCCCTGAAAAAATACCTTGGAAAGCAAAAGTAAATGGCAAAGAAATTTCAAAACATATTGAGAGTAATGCTATTCTCTTAGATGTTCTAAGAGATCAAGTAGGCACACTAGGAGTCAAGAGGGGTTGTGACATGGGGACATGTGGTTGTTGTTCAGTATTAGTAAATGGAAAACCTAAGTTGTCTTGCTTAGTATTAGCACAAGAAGTTGAGAGTAAGGAGATTACTACAGTAGAAGGTTTGTCCGATGGACACCACCTACATCCTATACAAGAAATGTTTAGCGAATATGGAGGGAGTCAGTGTGGTTTTTGTACACCCGGATTCTTAGTAGTAATCTCTTCACTATTAGAGGAAAATCCTACCCCTAATGAATTAGAAATTAAGAATGCTATCGAAGGGAATCTATGTAGATGCACAGGATACCAACAAATTGTTGATTCGGTTAAAGCCGCCAGTGAATTATTAGTTTCTGGCAATAAAATAGAAAATACTACTACACCAAAAAGTAATCCGAATCCGGGATTTGAAAATTGAGGGATGATAATGTCTGATGAGGAAAAGGATGAGATGGTTGGTTACCGGCAACAACCAGGAAAAATTTCTTTCTCCAGACCAGGTTCAGGAGGTAAAAACTCTTTCAGTGAACCTAGAGATGAAAAAATGATTCCTGAAAGTCAAGGAGGAATGAAAAAACAACCTTGGGGAAACCATAGACATGATAATTTGATTACTGGAAGGGTTGTTGGCAAACCTACATCTTTAGTTGACAGTAATTGGAAAGTTACAGGAAGAGCAAAGTATGGCGACGATATTAGACTACCAAATGAGCTAATAGGTAAAATTGTAAGATCACCATACCATTATGCAAGAATTTTATCTATCGACTTGTCAGATGCATTAAATTTACCAGGGGTCGTTTCCATTGCCACGGGAGATGATGCAAAAAATAAATTTGGAGTCCTTCCTGTAACAAAAGATGAACATGCCATGGCAGTTGATAGAGTTAGGCACATTGGAGACCTAATTGCATGTGTTGCAGCAGAGGATGAAGCTACTGCTCTAGAAGCAGTTAGATTGATTAATATTGAATATGAAATTCTAGACTCAATTCACGACATGAAAGATGGATTGAAAGATTCAGAGGTTCCTATTCATGACAGAGGAGAATATCATATTGGCGAGGCAAATATACAGAAAAGAGTGTTTCAAGAATTTGGGCACATTAAATCGATGAAGAAAAATGCTGTAGCCAGTCATAAAAAAAATTGGTTTTTCAATGGAGTTAACCATGCAGCCACTGAACCTCACGCTGTTGTGGCTGATTGGGATCCGTCAGGAAGGTTAACGCTTTACACGCCTCAACAGGTTCCTCATTACGTACACAGGGCTTTAGCGGATGTATTAGAAATACCAATGCATCAGATAAATGTACATCGAACCTTTGTAGGAGGAGGATTTGGTGGAAAATCCGATCCTTTTCCACATGAAATGTGTGCCTCTATACTAGCACGTAAATCTGGTAGACCTGTTAGAATTACATTTGATAGAGAGGAAGTTTATTGGATAAATAGAGGAAGACATCCCTCCCATATTGAAATGAATCTACATGCTGACGAAGAAGGTAGACTATGTGGAATTGAGACAGATGCACTAATCGATGGAGGCGCATTTGCATCTTTTGGACATGTAACTACATATTACAATGGAGTTCTACATACTGCTCCTTATGAGATTGGAGCATTTCACTACACTGGAGCAAGAGTGTGGACAAACAAACCTGCCAGTGGAGCCATGAGAGGACATGGTGCTGTTAATTCAAGATGTGCAGTAGAAGTAGGTATTGACGATATTTCCGAACAATTACAAGTTGACCCTATATCTTTCAGATTAGCTAATTTATTACCACCTCACTCTGCAACAATTACTGGATTCAGAGTTACTAGCATAGGGATGAGAGAATGTTTAGAAAGAGTAATGAAAGAATCTGGATGGAAAGATAAGTTCAGAAAAATGCCTCTCGGACATGGCATCGGAATTGGTTGTGGGTTCTTTATTTCAGGTAGTGGACTGCCTATACATTGGGACCCAAACAAGTTCCCACATGCAACAGTTCATTTGAAAATCGATATGGATGGCGGAGTAACTGTACATACAGGAGCAGCAGATATAGGGCAAGGGTCAGATACTGTAGTGGCCCAATCTGTTGCAGAGGTTCTAGGATTACCATTGGATATGATTAGAATAAAATCTAGGGAAACTGATACATCTCCAGTTGATTTAGGCTCTTATTCATCAAGAGTAACATTCATGAATGCAAATGCCGCGATTTCGGCTGCAATGGAAATTAGAAATGATTTATTGGACGCAACTTCTGAAATCACCAAAGCACCAATTGAAAAACTAGTTATTGGAGACAGGAGGATTTTCAGAAAAGATGACCCTGCAATTGGTGTATCTTACCTTGAGGCGTTGCACAAAGCCCAGGAAGATCGAGGAGCGTTAGTTGCCTCAGGAGCCTACAGAACACCTCCAATGGGTAGAGCACACAAAGGTGCGGCTGCAGGTTTAGCGCCTGCATATTCATTTTCGGCATATGTAGCTGAAGTGAAAGTTGATGTTGAAACTGGTCAAACAAAGGTCGAGAAAGTTTGGGCTGCTCATGATTGTGGGAAAGCGCTTAATCCACTAGCAGTCAAAGGACAAATCATAGGCTCTTGTCACATGGGCATGGGACAAGTTCTCTCAGAAGAAATGAGATATGGTAGAACTGGAAATCTAATGAATACAGATTTACTAGATTATAAGATCCCTAGTGTACATGAAATGCCACATGTAACTCCTATTATAGTGGAATCAAATGATCCCGAGGGACCATTTGGTGCGAAAGAAGCTGGAGAAGGCCCTTTGTTGCCTATTTTACCAGCTGTATGTAATGCAGTTTACGATGCAATCGGAGTTAGGATGAATGAGTTACCAATTACTCCAGATAGACTATACAAAAATATAGAAAGAAAATGTCGAGATTTAAAAATTGATGACCCCGCTGATTTACCGTCGCCCAGATTAAAGCATTCAGAATTACAAGATATCCTTGAGAAAAGAGCAGGAGAACATTCAATCAGAGATAAAGAAAGAAGATTGTCATCCGAAATTGAACCCTATCACAATGGAGCTTTATTTGGTATGGACCCAACAATTCCGCCGGATGAGGTTGATGAAAGTTGGGAAGTAACTGTCATACCTTCTGAAGAATATCTAGAAAATCCTAGATTGGCAGGAAGTGCATGGGTTCACACTGAAAGAAGAAAGAGGGAGGGACTAAAATGAAAATGCCTCCATTCAAACTTCATACGCCAAGTAGTGTAGAAGAAGCAATTCAAATTGCTAAGAATTTACAATCAAAGAAAGAAGATTTCGATTGGATTTCCGGTGGCACAGACCTAATTCCTAATTATAAATGGCATCTTAATCCAAAAAAGAATGTAATTTCTTTGGCAAATATTTCACAATTGACTGAACTCACGGAAACCACTATTGGTGCAATGGTTAGGTTGCAGGACTTAGCGGAATCAGATTTTACTCATCCTGTCTTAGCAAAATCTGCTAATTCAATTGCTAGCATAATGATTAGAAGATCTGGAACGGTAGGAGGAAATATTTGCCTAGATACGAGATGTTATTGGTATAATCAAACTGAAGATTGGAGAGAAACTATAGATTGGTGTCACAAGTGTGATTGCGGCACCGGAGCAGACTGTAGAGTAATTCCAAATCAGAATACATTATGTGTGGCAACATATCAAGCAGATTTAGCCCCAGTTTTGATGTGTATGGAAGCTAAAGTGCACTTGATTTCGACATCTGGGAAGAGAGAAATGGATCTTGTTGATTTCTTTGAATTGGATGGAATGAAGAAAAACAAACTATTACCGGGAGAGTTACTAACTCATATCACTATTCCTGAAGAAATTTCGAGTTGGTCAGGAGACTACCAAAAGTTGCGTCAAAGAGAATCTTGGGATTTCCCAGAAGCGGGCGTTGCGGCACTCTGGAAGAAAAGGGGAGAGAAATTAGAGAAATTGAGAATTGCCACCACTGGGCTAGAATCTATTCCGGGATATCATGAAGATTTAGCTATGGAATTTGTAAAAAATTGGAGTGGAGAAGAAAGTATCAAACAACTTTCAGAAAAAATTCGTAAAGCAGTAAAACCTGTTGCAAATACTTGGTATACCCCATCATATAGAAGAAAGATGGTGAAGGTATTAACAAAGAGAGCCTGTAAGGAGTTAATGAGTGAGTGATATGAACAAAGTCATCTATATCGTCGTCAGTTTATTTTTACTTGCGAATTTCGCTACAATTAGTTCTGCGCAAGAGCAACCTGAATTAGGGAATTGGGAATTAGGGATAAAATATATTGCAGATGATGACAGTAACTCGTTTCTTCTAAACGAAGACGGAGAAAGAGTAGTAGAGTTCTATATTCATAACACACAGATGTTTGAAATTGAAGTTAGTTTCACATATGAAGTCCCTTTTAATGGAGTAGATGATGGACCTGAATCTGAAAAAATACAAGCTGGAGAAAATGAAACTTTTTCTTTGGTGATAAAAGATATCGATGTTTATAATTTTGCAGCGAATACAGTTGAAGAAATGAAAATTACTGCAAGCTTAGTTACGAGAGCTGGAGTTCAAGTCCTCATACCTGAAAACCAAGAAGCAATGGCTGACTTAAAAATACCAACAATATTTTCAATTTCTGTAGATATCGATGATCCGGTCGGACCTATGAATGCTGGAACAGATATGATTCTCAGAGTCACTGTGTCAAATAATGGCAACATAAAGGACAAAGTCGGAGAAATTGACCTATCGGATAATTGCCCTCTAATGACATTGGATAATGGACTAGACAAACTACTAATTACGGACTTGGAAAAGGATGAATCTACCAGTGCAGATTTGAAAATTACTGCTTCACAGAGTCATCCAAGAAAGAATTGTAAATTAGAAATTACAGTCCATTCTAATGGCGCGATGAATGCTGGTTCTTCAAAAATTACAGACGATGAGACATCAATAACTGTAGAACCACCTCTATCAAAACCAACTGAGAATGAAGATGATTCAGATGATGGGGAAAGTATAACTGAGGTAGTTGATACTAATCTTCCATCAGCAGGAATAAGTGCGATTTTGCTTTCAACCTGTTTAGCCCTATTTTATGTTAATAATAATCGAAAAAAATGTTAATAAATTCAAAAAAACAGTAAACTGAGGTAGTGTATATAAAACATCTATTGACTAGATTAAGTTAAATTTACCTGAACTAATAGCAGCAACATATAACTGCAATTCATTGTACGCTTGGACAGTTGTAAGCCTTGGCTATGTTCTACATCAGAAAATGGATTTGATTATTTTGACTGAAGGAAATGAAGATAGATTTGATTTCAATACTATTGTAGTTGGTTCTATTGCAATAACAGTAGTGTTACTTCTTCTTGCTCCGATGTTAATGGTGATAGGAAAAGACACTTCATATTCTGCTTATGAATCGGATAGTTTAGCGCAACTAAGTGAAATGAGATGCGACCTCGGAGATGACCTAGATCAATGTACAGATGATAGTAATGATTTAGGTTATTTTACAGCTAACACCATGTCCACTCCAATGTTAGTAAATGATTGGAAAGACCCCCACAGAACTATGCTAGTTGTCGTTTCTCCTGAAAAACCAATTGATGAAACTGCAGCGGATGCAATTTATGACTTTGTTACAGAAAAAGGAGGTAAGGTGATAGTTGCTGCAGACAATACTAATGCAAATAGATTAGCATCAAAATTCGGAGTATCATATTTTGATAAGCCACTATTGGACCAAAATCAACATTGGCTAGAGTATAATGATGATGATACTGTAAAGGACCCGGTATGGCAAAATGTTTGGAGCGTGGCCTCTGTCGAGAATGATGTTAATGAAATGGAAGCGGGCGCTGCTAGAAAGGGTTGCTCAGATGTTCAGATTTCTAATAATGACCTTAGCCAAGAGTGTAGAATACCGGTCATGTTCAGATCCCCTACTGGGATAAGATTCGAACCTACAGCTGAAGATTTACCTCAAAGTAATCCAGATACCCAAAGAGAAGTCAATGTCTTAGCAACTGCTTCTTCTTCTGCTTTTATTGATATTATTGGTAATGGTGATTCCAGCGATGCAAGAAACCCTGCACCTGGTGACTTGGCTCTGATGGTTAGAATTGACTACCCAGGTATTTCTGTCTTTGACAAAGTGACTGGTAAAGGTGGTTTTAGTGACTTGGAAGAAATCGATGTTACTGGAAGTATTGTATTCGTTTCTGATGATGAAGCATTCTCTGACAGATTATGGGACTTTGATACTGCAGCCCTTACGGGTATGAGAAGTTCATGTGAAGGAATTGTAGAGTCTAAATGTTGGATGAATGAAATTAATGATAACAACGATTGGAATGGAAACAGTGTTTACTTCCAAATGTTAGTTCACTCTATGATGGAATTTGATAATTTTCAACTATCAAGTCAAGTAAGGCAAGATAATTCTAATTTCCGTATAGTTTTTGATGAAAGTAGACATGTTACTGGAACTATTTCTGCACCATTTGTAGCAGGAATGTCCACTGTAGTTTTACTTACTTCGAATACTTTCTTGAAGTGGCTAGTAGTTCTAAACGTAGGACTACTACTACTTGTTTCAATGATGGTAATACCAGAAAAAGAAAATTGGAGACATGTTTTCGATTTAACGAGATTCAATCAGAGGCCCAAAAAATTAGACCCCAGCACTTACAGACTTAGGGTCAAACAGTCATTATTCACTAAAGTTAGAGTCCATCATGACCTGACTAGAGACCAAATGGCTTCAAAACCCCCTGCAGAGGTCCAAGCAATGATAGGCGACCCTAGGCTGGTTGAACTGGCTTACAGCCAATCACGTACATACTCACCCCAAGAACTAAGGCAACTGATGGTAGCAATAAGGAAATGGGGTAAGGTAAATTAAAAATTGGAGAGAATAAAATGAATGCAACACCACCAGCAGAAAAACCAGCAGCACCGCAAGCAGACGCGGTTAGCCAGGGTTATGCAAAGAAAGCCGAAAGCGTTCGTGGATCGAAGAAGATGAGTGAAAAACTCGAAGCTGTAGGAGCTATTGCAGAAGCGATTAGCCTAGAGGTTCAGAAGGTAATTATCGGAAAGAGCCATGTAATTGACAATGTTATGGTAAATATCTTGTCAAACGGTAATCTTCTATTCGAAGATTATCCAGGACTTGCAAAGACACTGATGACCAACACCTTCGCTGATGCGCTTGGATGTGATTTCAAGCGTGTACAGTTTACACCAGATTTGCTACCAGCAGATATTACAGGAACCAATATCTATGATGCAAAGAAAGGAGAATTTAGTTTCAAACCAGGACCTATTTTCTGTAACCTTCTACTATCTGACGAGATAAATAGGGCACCTCCAAAGACACAAGCGGCATTACTTGAAGCCATGCAGGAAAAGCAGGTAACTATTGGTGTAATTACACACAAATTACCTTCTCCGTTCCTTACAATGGCTACACAAAACCCAGTTGAGCAAGAGGGAACATATCCACTTCCTGAAGCTCAGTTAGATCGTTTCATGTTTAAGATGTCTGTAGGTTATCCTGACAGAGCAGATGAAGACGAGATTCTAAGAAGGCGTATTGAGAGAAAGAAGGACGCAGTAGAAGTTGACGTAATTACAGATCCTGCAAGAGTTGTTGCAATGCAACAAGCGATTGAGGACGTATATGTTGACCCAGCAGTAAGAATGTACATGGTTGAAATTGTTTCAAGAACTAGAGAAGACCCACGGGTGTTGGTTGGATCTTCCCCTAGAGGTTCACAGGCATTACTGAAAACAAGCCGTGCTGCAGCAGCAATGAGGGGACGTGACTTTGTTACTCCTGATGACGTGAAAGCAGTAGCCACTTTGGCTGTATCGCACAGACTGATTCTGAAACCTGAACATCAAATTAAGGGCTTAGAAACTGATCAAGTAGTTTCAGATATTCTTAGACAAGTTCCAGTTCCAACTGTTTGATTGAGATACTGACAATAGGAGGTTTGCTTGTGGCATGGAGTAGAAAATCGGCGATGTTTGCTTCGCTAGCAATCGCTCTATACCTCCTAGGTTTGGTTTTGAGAAATCAACAGTTAGTTACCGTGGCAGTAGTACTTCTATCATTCTTGACTTGGGCCGCATTCAGAACTACCAATGCAGATGTATCATCATCAGGCAGGAGATTGGAGGATGAAAATGCCACAGGAGGAATAGCATTACAAAATCTTGTTGCATTAAGAAAACTATCCTCTGCACGTGTATTTGAAGATGGAGAGATCGATGTATCTATCAGAATCCAGAATAAATCTAACCTCTCCAAAGTTCTGGAAGTTAGAGATCGAGTTCCTGAAGTTATGAGGATTAAAAAAGGAGCAAACTATGTTCTTATGGAATTAGGACCTCAAAGAGAAACTGAAATTGCATATACAATTGAAGCTCCCCTAAGAGGTTTCTATACCATAGGACCTGTATGTATTCGTATTCAAGATACATTTGGCCTGTTCCATAATGAAAGAGAAATACATCTTTATGACGATTTCTTAGTTTTTCCAAAAATGGAAGACATAAAGGACGCATTAATCAAGAGTCGGGTCCCAAAGATTTTCACCGGCGCTGTAAATATTAGAAATCCGGGAGAAGGATCAAATTTCTATAATCTTAGAGAATATGTTCCTGGAGATGCTATGAAGAAAGTTAACTGGAAAGCTACTGCGAGATCTGGTGGGAAATTAATGGTTAATGAATTTGAAAGAGATGCCGTTAGTGACATAATCTTGTTAGTTGATAGTAGATCAGTATCTGAAACAGGGCCTGTGAGCAGAAATTCTCTTGTTTATAGTACTAGAGCCGCTGCGAGTTTAGCACAATATTTCCTTTCAAGAAGAGATTCAGTCGGAGTTGTAGTTTATGGTGATGAGATTGTTTCTGTTGATAGAGACACTGGGAAAAAACAGTTGTACGTTATACTAACTAAATTAGCAGGCGCTATGGCGAAAGGGAATACGCCTCTAAAAGTTGTAACGAACAGAATTCTACCACATATTAACAGAGGGAGCCCTATTATCATATTGAGTCCTTTAGAAGATGATCCCACAATTATTGATGCAGTCAGAGATTTAAGATCTAGAAACTTCGATGTCACAATACTTTCTCCAAGTAGTTTAGAGTTTGAGTTCGATGCAAGAAGATTAGATAGAACTGGTTATGAATTACTGAAAACTGAAAGAGATATTCTAATGAGCGAACTCAGAGGATTGGGTGCTAATGTAATGGATTGGGAGCCAGATATGCTATTGAATACTGCACTTTCTGGGGCGAGAGGATTCTGAGAGGTGATTTGATGGTTGAACAAAAATCAGATACTTCTCATCTTTATGATGGAAAAACTGTAAGGTCATCGGCTCCAAGTCGAAAGAAAGCTGCTGGAAGAATGAAAGGTAGTACTGAAATTCCAAAAGATGCAATTCCAGAAGTACATGTACCATCAGTAATAGAGTCATTTTTCGGTGGGCCAATTGTTACGAAAACTAAATTCTTACCCCCTGACAGAGTTGTTCAGACATTACAGATGTCTGCTGCAATTATGCTAACTTTACTTTCAATTGTAACATTTACAGTGACTCCAGTTTCTGGAACAGCTTGGTTTTGGCTGAGCAATGCGATTAATCAACCAGGAATTGGAGCATTAATTCATCTATCTTTGATAGCTATAGGTTTCATTGGAGGTATGTATGGAATATTTCAAAGAGAACAACGTGCAATTTTAATTTCGTATGTAGTGCTTATATTAGTAACAATTAGATTTGCCGGAAGCAAAGTAGAATTTGGAATCGACTTACTTCCTGATGGTGAAATATCTCAAAAATTATTGTTAATATCATATGCTCTTTTCTTAGTAATGTATATTGAATTAACCAGTGGAATAATTAGATTCTCAATGCTTGATAAATCTATTAGAACTGGTGAAGTATATGTTATGAATGTTAAAAAAATAACAAGACAATATTACAGGTCTCTAATGATTACACCATTAATTGCCGGATTAGTGGCCTTACTAACTCTAATGATTAACCTAATTATACCAACAATTGTTGGATTATTAGGGAGTGATGCTACTGCAACAAGATTGGCTGAAAGTGTTGAATTAACATCTGTTTACGGAGTTGCACTTGGAACAGCTGTTGTATTTATGATTGTAGCTTCGGCTTTTGCAGTTAACTTACCTGTCAGAATTGCTCAAATGAGAGAAAACAGTGGAAAATAATTATCCAAAGTAGCCACCGATGATTCCTAAATCGGAGATTACCAGTATAGCCACAGCTTCAACTACTGGTACTGCACGAGGTCCAAGTACAGGGTCGTGTCTTCCATGAACCTTAAGCGGTTTTTTTCCACCACTAGGTAGGTGCAAAGTTGATTGTTCTCTTGCAAGGCTACTAGGTGGTTTGAAATGAACTACAACTCTGACAGCAGAGCTTGTTGAGCGACCACCCAACGCGCCATCAGCATCCCCTGAGTCTGAACCCTCAAGGATTGGTTTGCCATTTTCTAAAAACCAAGCATCATTGTTTTCTGAGCCTCGCATTTTTGAAGTAGAGAAACCATGTGAGAACTCAATTGCTCTAGCACCTGGAATAGCCATCAATCCCCTAGCCAAAGCCGGTTCAATACCATCGAACCATGGTTCACCGACTCCGATTGGAAGTCCTTCAATCAATAATTCAACTGTAGATCCAATTGAATCAAGATCTTTTCTTATTTTATGAAGAAAATCAGACATCTTAGTGACTGATTCTGGATCCCTGCAATTCAACCTTGACATATCAGTCCCTTCTTTCAAAGGAGATTTTCTATCTAAATTAAATAATGGTTTAGCAGATATATCTCCTACACTTGATAGATGAGCAGTACAAGACCAGCCAACAGAATCTAACAGACTCCGTGCTTGGCTTCCTGCTGCAACAAGCCCAAAAGTAAGCCTTGCAGACTGCGAACCGCCACCTCGTAAATCACTAGCACCTTCTGAGCGGATATGTTCAACCATATCTGCGTGTCCAGGGCGAGGATGATCTGGTAAAAATGAATAATCTTTTGAACGAACATCTGAATTATAGGTTAACAAAAGTATAGGCCAACCTGTAGCTAAACCTTCATGTACACCGGACATAATTTCACAATCATCAATTTCTGCTCTTGTGGAGAGACCTTTACGTCCGGGTTTTCTCCTATTTATGAAATCTAATAGAGCGTCATTATCGATTTCAGTCCCTGCAGGGAGACCTTCTAATAACGCACCCACACACTTTCCATGACTTTCTCCAAATAGTGTGACACGCAAACGATCTCCCATTCTCATACTCATCAAATCAACTCCAAAATATTGTTATTGAAAAAATTTGTTTCAACTATATCATATTTTAAATCGTTGAGTAATTGACGTATTATTCCTGAATCTTGAACAAAACTAATGACTGAAATTGCAGGTCCTGAGCCAGTAATTCCTGCAGCAATAGCCCCGCTAGCAATCAATTTATTGCATATTCGGACCGCTTCATCATCTTCTGTAGCAGCAGCTACAGCCATACCATTGGTAGAAATTGCTTGGAATATAGAATCATTTGATAGTGAATCTAAAGCTCGTTCAAAAAATCTTGATTGTTCTTTGAAATTACTGATTTTTATTTCCTTTGTCCTTCTACCTCTTAATATTAGAAATATGATGATTTCTTCTTCAATATTACCTTCTAATAGGATAGATTCTTGTGCAGATTTATTTGGGTCAACTAATTTCCATCCGCTTGATATGGAAGCCCAAGTATCATCTAAACTGCCAGTAATCGTACAGCCACATTTACGCTGTGAAGAAACTGCGAGATTAACTATCTCAGAATCATTAAGACCCGTCCAAGTAGCTTGATTTAATGCTTTAATTGCTGCACAAGAAATTGCAGAACTTGATTTTAGGCCTTGACCTATTGGGATTTCTGAAGAAACTTGCCAACCGTATTTTTCAGGTAGAGGGAAACCATTTTCTTTCCAAACCATCTCAATAGACTGAAATAATTCATGAAAATCATCATCTATCTTCTGAGGTTCTGAGACTAATTTCACATTAGCCTTGAGGTTTATCCCTATAGAACACCCTTTATCTAAACCTACAGCATGCAATATTGAAATTGCAGCATTGGATTCGGCTTCGGCTAGAATAATCATTTTTCATTCATCTCTCCTTCAAGCGCATTTCCAATATGTCTCATTTGATTTTGGTGTCTAATCATTATTTCATCATTAATTTTTAAATCTGTAACTGACAAAGCTTTACCATGCTTATCTATTAATCTGACAGTTTCTGCCTGTTGTAAGATTATTTGACCAAAATCCTCATTTTTTGTTTTAAATCTGATAATTAGGAACGGACGGCGTTCAATTTTTAATCTTCCAATAATACATTTTCTTAGATTACCCGATGAGGAGATAACTGCAACCTCATCTCCTGCTACAAGCTCAGAAAGATACTTGGTTGAGTTATCAGACATCAATACATAAGAATGGATAGAACCGGCATTAACTCTAAACGGTCTGGTTGGAACAAAATGAGATTCAATTGTCTCTCCATGTACCAGAGCTAGTAATGATGCATTTGAACCGATGACCATGCCTTCTCCAATTTCTAATCTTTCAATAAGATCAATACAAACTCTTTCACCTACTCCACTAGAATCTATTGAAAATATTATTGCATTATCTATCTCAATGGAAGTTGAAGAGTTTTTGTTAAAAGAGTCTTTTTTCGAAGCTATTGCTATAGCAGCTTCCCATAATTCACCATTATTTGCGGGAAGAAGTATAGCATCAACACCATGTTCAAGAGCGAATGCTGCACCATTTAAATCAATTATTTTATCAATTGCTACAGAAATTTTTGTCCCACTTCCTTTAGAGATTGAAACTAGATTCTCTAGAGGAATCATTGTCCAATCTGAACACCTAACTAGAATCCAAGGTATCATACCAATCAAAGAAATTGCTTCTTCCTGGGAATGAGCATCATCGAGATTAACTTCGGCGACATCTGAGGCACTACCTAACCATATTCTTGAACATAATTCAGGAGTAGATTCAGAATGAGAATCTTGCCAAAGTTCCACAATATCACCTATCAAGCAACTTTGAAGCCTCAGTGGATGTAGAATTATCATGTACTATTGCTCTCAACGCTTTGACACAGGATTCCGGATCATTAGCACCAAAAATTTGTCTTCCTATACAAACACCGGAACCACCTGCGGAGATAGCTAATTCAACAATATGGAGTAACTCAATAAACGAAATATTTCTGGGGCCTCCAGAAATTAGAACAGGAATAGGAACTGCTTGGCATACTAATTTGAAAGACTCTACATCTCCGGTCCAAGGCACTTTGACAACGTCACAACCTAATTCCCATGCTACTCTTGCAGCATGAGCAACACCCTTGGTGATATCTCCTTCACTGATTTTTAACATAGGGCCTCTAGGATAAATCATACCTAATGTAGGTAGACCTAATGGTAATGCCTCACCGGTCAATTTACCCATTTCTTCTATCATTTCAAGTTCAAAACTATCTCCTAGATTAATCTGTGCTGAGACAGCGCTGGCCCCTCTAATTAGACACTCTTCAGCGTTAGCCACTCTAACTTTGTATTGATTTTTTTCTCCGGCGTTTACAGTAGACACGGAAACATGGCAAACAAAATTACTCCAACCAGTAGTTTCTACAAAGTGACTCAAAGCACCTTTTTGCAAGACAATTGCATCAGCACCACCAGAAATACAAGAAGAAACTACCTGATCCATATTATCGAGACCCTTTTCAGGATACGCTGAGATTCCATGATCCATAGGTATCCAGACCCCTCGACCATTGGGCAAAATCTTGGCGAGACGATCTACTAGGCCTTCTCCCATGATTCATCGCCTGCCGTCTTACTCTTGAAAGGTATCGTATTAAAAAAAAAGACAAGAATTTGAAAAAAATGATATTAAATGTCTAAATCTATTATCAAAGGAGCATGGTCAGAAACAGTAAGGCCACCTTCCCTCAATATCTTTGCGGACTGGAAAATTTCGAAAGCAGCATCGTTAGCAAGAGCATAATCTATCCTCCATCCTCTGTTCAGAGCTCTTGCTTGACCTCTATTAGACCACCAAGAATATGGTCCTTTGATATCACCCGAATCAATCCTCAAAAGATCATACCAACCGATTGAAAGAAAACGTGTGAACCATTCTCTTTCATGAATTAAGAACCCTGAAGTATTTTTATTACCTGAGGGATTCCAAATATCATTCTCTGTATGAGCAATATTTAGATCACCACAAAGTAATACTGGTTCATCTAAACCAATAAATTTCTTAGACCAGGTAAGTAAGTCTTCTAACCATTGATCTTTAAATTTTTGTCTCTCAATATTCGCTCCACCGTTTGGAAGATAAATATTGATACAATGAAGATTTCCATGTTTTGTATGAAGAACACGTCCCTCCGAGTCATTGATATCAACATTTGTAGATATGCCACGACCTTCTTCGGAGATGCCTATTCTTGACCAAGTTGAGACACCTGAGTATCCTTTTTTCTCAGCGGGATGCCAAATAATTTCATGTCCACCTATTGGTTGCCAATCTTTTGGCATCTGTTCAGGTAAAGCTCTAACTTCTTGGAATAACCAAACATCACTATCTATTTTATTGATAAAATCATCAAGCCCCTTACGATGTGCCGCTCTAATGCCATTTAGATTCCAAGTCACAATTCTCATGATATACTCCTCATTGAGATAGGTCTTTTACTTTCTCCACCAAATCCATACGCCTTAATCTCCAAACTCCAAATGGAGTCATTGCTACTGCGATAAGAATCACTCCTACCATCAACTGCCAAGCTACGCTCGGAATAATAGAAACAGGCACTATAAATTGCCAGGATGAAAATGATGCAGCTAAGCCTACTGCTCCACCATAGGCAAACAAAACACCAACAATTCCCCCGATGATACCAATTAGAAGACTTTCAAACAGAAGCATCAGACCAAGGCTACTTGTAGAAGCCCCTAATACTCGTAATGTTGCCAGTTCAAAATCACGTTCTGCAACATTCATAATCATCGTATTAAACATTACAACTATTGTAAACAATAGACCAAGATACATCATACTCTGGAAAATTTGGGTTTGTTGATCAAGCAAACTATTGATGCCAGCGAGAAGGTTTTGTCGTTCTACGATACCAGTAGAAAATTCACCTAAGTCTGAATTAACCTCTACTCCTTCAGGTAGTTGAAGATAAATTGAGGTTGCATTAACACCTGTAATCTCACTCAAATCTCCACGAAGAAAATACATGGTTCTGGCCAGCTCAGAACTGGATATTCCAACAATTTCAACATCCTGTTGTATGCCATTAATGCTTACAGTTTGTTTTTCTCCGACACTCCATCCAAGAAATCCCATACTACCTTCATCCATTATCACTTCAGGTAATACTCCATTGGTATTTGGAAGACCCCCCTCAATTACTGAGACCGGCCGCATTCCACTTTGAAAATTATCTAGACCTACAACATTAAAAATCCGGTCAATTTTTTCAGAATCAGTAACTAATCCAAGTGGCATTTCGATTATAATTTCGTAATTAGCCGAGTTATTTTCTGCCCAATCTAAAACAGGGCCCTCGGCATCGGACATAATGTATACTTGAGCATCCCAAGTCTGATCATCTTCAAGTCCACCAACAAAAGTTTCTTCCAGTCCAGCACCCATCATTTGAATCGAACCAAAGAGCATCAGAGAAATACCGACTGCTACAAACGTCATTGTCAGTCGGATAGGTTTACGGACACTTGATCGAATTGAAAGCCCAAGTGTTGTTGGCATCCATGAAGTAAGTTTACGGAGTTTGTTAGAACCTACACGCATTTCACTTTGACCACTTAATACTTCTAGTGGGTCAAGGCGACTCGCTTTCCATGCAGGGAATACTCCTGATAGAAATACAACTAACATAGTTGAAAAAATGACTGAAAAATAAATTGATAGTGGAACCGTTCTCTCAACAATTGGTAAACCAACAAGATCTTGATAGAAATCTAACATTCCATTCATCCCCCAAGGTCCTGCCAGTGCGCCCAAAGTACATCCTACTCCTCCAATGGCCAAAGGAGCAACAAGATAACCAATCATAAGTGATGAACGTTCGACTCCGAGAGTACGTAGTACAGCGATTTCTCTGGATTGACTTTGTACCAAACGTTGCAGACTCAAAACAACGGTAATGGCTGCAATTGAAGCAATCATCACGGTGAAAGGAACTGTTGTTCTCTCGGCGCCAGCCAAATCTTGTCGCATGATTTCTATCGGTTCATTTTGCCCTCTATCTCTAACTCGTGCATCCAGTTCGTTAATGCTGAGTGATGTTGTAACAAGTTCCTTCACTATATCAATTTCTGTACCTTCATAATCTTGAGTATCTGGCAAGTCATACGAAGGTGTACCTTCGACATCCAAAATAATCGTATTACTGGTACCTATCGTACTACCTGTAAGTCTAGCCATTCCAGTGTCGGAAAGGTAGCCTACAACGTATTCACCAGGTTCAGTTGGAAATAATGAGCCTTCAGGAGCCATAAGAACATGCAATGGATGATAACCAATTCCTACGAGAGTAAAATCTGCAGTTACATTTCCTGCTCCTATACTGACAACATCTCCAAGACTGAGGTTGAGAGCATCAGTGACGTGAGCGTCTATGACAATTTCATCTGCTGCAACTGCTGTCCGACCTTCTGAATTACCCTCGGGCATCCAAACGCGGTCTGCATTAGCATCGGCAGGAATTCCGTGCCAGAGAGAATTGATTATACGTTCGCCATCAGCATTACTATAGAACATCGCTCCCTGAGTAACGGTTCGACCCTCACATGAATCTAAAGAAAATGGGGTTGTAGTATTTGATTCCCAATTTGAATATAACGAGTCACAGAAAGCACTGACTTGTTCAGGTGTCCACATCGCACTGCGATTATCGATCCAGATATCTGCAAGATTAGCACCTCCATCATCATCAGCTTGCATTGTATCATACATACCGCCAAGATTATGCGCATAACCACCAAAGGTGATTCCTGCAAAAACACCAACAAACACCATCAATACAACGGCTACAAGACGAATTTTTGTACGCCAAAGACTACGGGCCAATCGTTTATTCAGTAAATTAGACAACGAAATACCTCCAATCAAACCCCATCGAATGAATTATCAATTTTTTCGTCAGATATAATTTTACCACTATCAATCCGAATGACTCGTGTAGCGAATTTAACTAATCCTTCATCATGAGTAACAAAAACAGAAGTAATATTTTCTTGTTTACATGCTCCTACTAAAGCTTCCATTACTTTGTTTGAAGTTTCAGTATCTAGGTTTCCAGTCAACTCATCTCCAAGTAAGAGAGTAGGACGTTTTGCTATACTTCGAGCAATTGCAACACGCTGTTGCTGGCCGCCACTAATCTCTCCAGGGAAACGATCGATTTCGGCTTCTAGACCAACAATTCTCAACAATTCCTTCGCTCTAGAAGAGTCTTTTTTACCTGCTAATTCTTGAATCAATAATATATTTTCGAGAACTGTGAGATCTTGAAGTAAATTAAAAAATTGGAACACATAGCCTATATTTTCTCTTCTAAAAGAAGTCATTTTCTCAGAATTATTACGTGGTACTTCGTTGCTGAGGAATGTGTAATCGCCACTGGTGGGGCTGTCAAGAGCTGAAAGACAGTTCAAGAGTGTGGTTTTTCCTGAGCCAGATGGACCTAGGAGAATGACACGTTCACCTTCTGAAATTTCGAAAGAAACACCATCAAGAGCTCGTACAACTCCTGCAGGTGTTTGGTAATGTCGCTCTAAATTTTTCATTTGTAATAACTTCTTCAATTTATTCACCTCTATCTATACATTAGAATTACTAGATGTTGCAAAAAATGCCATTGACTCTCTGAATAATTCTTCTCTTCTTCTTCTTTTATTCCTTCTAAGGTGTAAGAAAGTAAAAACAAAGGCTAGTAAAATCAAAAACGGTATGAAAGTTTGAGCATGATATTTTTCCATAAATTCTATTATTCCTCTAGCAGTATAAGCCCAAGTTATTGAAGCGGCAGAACCGCCAACTAAACAGGCGAGCAAAACTCTTCTAAAACGCATTCTAGCCACCAAACCTAACATAGCACCTACCAATACACCACTTGCCATGAATGGAATCCAAACAAACACAATCAATCCCCAAAATCCATATTTATCTATTCTAGATCTGTTCGAGTGTGCAACATATTCAACAGATGATAAAATATCTCCCATGAACGGATTCTGTAATAAAACTCCAGTTAATCCTGCTTGTTTTGCTACCATAGCCTCGCCGACTAAATCGTCTTGATTAGCCCCTAGTTCAACTCTTCCAGCAACCGCTCTATCTGAAAGACTGGCTTTTTCGTTCCTTGCACTAACAATTAATTCTCTATCTCCCAATAAGTCTTCTAAATTCACAAGAAGGAAATCTGTTAAATCATCTTGCATATCAATGAATGACTTCCTGTAAAGGAAATAAGAAAACTTCATGATTGGAGTGTATATCACTCTAATTAGAACTGATTCTTCATCGACAATTATAGCAGAGCCATAATCAAGAAGATTGTGTTTTCTGAACCATTTGTCTAGAACATGAATAATTTTCTCCTCCAATTTACCATTAGCCCCAAGATCAGAAAAGAATATACTATAATCTTCAGATAAAGGACTCCTTTCGGAAACAATTAGAGAAAGATCGCTAGAAAGAATGAATTCATTATTAGATGTATTATTTTTCCCATCTAAGCATATCGACTTTATTTGTAGCGGTCTCATCTCACCGAAAATAGAGAACTCTTCAAGTAAATCTTTAGTTAATCTAGCTCGGATATCTGTGGCTTCACCAATGGTCTTATTTGTAGTAATATATGGTATAATAATATCAATAGAAATGGCTCTTTCTTGCATTTTTAATTCATCAAAATTTATACTTATTCGGAGATCCCCTTCTGATTTAATTAGAGTTCTTTCAATAAGTCGGAAAAGTTGCTTTTTAGTTAAAATGTCGTCTATATCACGATGATACATTCGATGCATTAACGGATACTGAACACACAAAAAGAAAATTGACATCCCTAAGGAAATTGAAGCCATCCACCAAGCTGGAACTCCTGCACTACCTCCGGTTAACATTGCGGTTTCTCTACCTCCTGCCCATTCTGCAGCCATTAAAGCCCAGCCCCAATATCCGAACTCAGTCATCGTAAAACAATCCCTAGGTTCTGGATCAGAAATCTCTAACGAATGTCCAGATACCTCTAAATCTACAATTTTCTCATCACCATTTCTTTGAAGTTCTGATGAAGCATCCTCGAAAGTTGATTTGTTTGTTACAACTAATTCATTATCATCTGAACTTTGAAAAATCTGTGCAGATAATAAATAATGACCATCATTAACATCTTCTTCTAATTCAAATGAAAAATCTACATTCCCAATGTCAGTTTCATAGTATTCATAATATGGTTCTGAGTCAGTATTATTAGTAATCTTAACAACCAATACAGAAAATTTATCCAATAAAACGTTCTTAGACCTTACTTTAATATCATCATGATTCTCGATAAAGATACTGAAAGATACTGCGCCTAGATTATCTACGCATTCACCCCCTGTATCAAGTGGTGTTTTTGAAAGAGTTTCATCTAAAATGATTGAATCACCTGCTAACATACCAGAGGATAAAAGAGTCACTCCACCAAAAAATACAATTCCAGCGACTAGGCCAAAAATTAATACAACGTCATCGAAGGTCTTGGGGAATTTTTTATTTTTATCTGTCCGACGTAATCTAATTCTATCAAGTTCCTTATCGAGGCTATTGTTTTCTGAATGTTTAATTTCTGAAGATGAATTTAAACCCGTGGACATAGTTGCCTCTTCGCCCATAATACATGCAAGAAGGCGCGGGACATTAAGTCAACGGTTCAGTAATATATAGATACATTAAAAAATAGTCATAATGAAAATAAAAAATGGTGCAGGGGACAGGATTTGAACCTGCGAAGCACTACGCACTGGGACCTAAACCCAGCCCCTTTGACCACTCGGGTACCCCTGCTTGTATTCGCCGGAGAGCATTTGAGTCAAGAATGCAACGGATGAGCCCTTCTCAGACCCAAGGGTCTTAACCGGATGTTAAAGCGAGCGAATTTGAGGGTGACTATGGCTCGTATAGGTATTATTGGTTTGGGCAATTGGGGAACTGCACTTGCTAAAGTATGGTGTGATGACGGACACAATGTAATGGGATGGACAATTGAACATGAAGTATATGAGTCTATAATGACAGAGAATATAAATAAAAAATACCTACCACATACAAAAATTCCAGATTTACAGGCTACAATGCAAATTGAAGATATTACTACTGATTGTGAAATTATAGTTTTAGCAATACCCAGTGGCATCATCCTAAGCGTTGTTGACCAAATTATTCCATATCTAAGACCTTCTCATTTACTAATTGATTTAGCAAAGGGCTTAGCGCCTGAAGAAGAAGGAGGCTCCGGAATTATATCTAAGGCAATCACAAAAAGATTGAAAGAAGCAAAAAAATCTAATCCATTAGTTGTAATGACCGGCCCCACGATAGCTCCTGAAGTAGCTAGAGGTGTGATGACTACAGCATTGGTTGCTTGTCATGATAGATTAGTGGCTGAAAAAATTGCAGCGAGATTATCTACCAATACCTTGGTACTTACTGCCGCTGATGATCCGGAAGGAGCAGAACTATGGGGCGCATTCAAGAATACAGTCGCACTTGCTTGTGGACTAGTAGATGGACTCAGGAATAGTATCGGAGGAGATAATCTGAAAGCAGCATTAGTTCTAGCAGGATTCAGTGAAGGAATTAGATTACTAAATGCAATGGGGGCTGAACCTTCAACAGCATTTGGTCCCGCAGGATTAGGAGATTTATACGTCACAGCGACCAGCCCAAGAAGTAGAAATAGAACGCTTGGAGAAATGCTAGGAAACGGAAAAACACTAGAAGAGGCTCTAGATGAAATGCATATGGTGGCAGAGGGCGTTAGAGCAACCAGAATGTTTGTAAAAATAGCTCCTAAATTAAATGTTGAGATACCTTTCCTATCTTCTTTAAGTCAGTTATTAGATGGAGAAATACCAGTTGAAGATGCTGTTCGAAAGATGGTAGCCTCATACAAAAATTAGTTTAAAAATTATTTTTCAGATCTTAACATTGCAGAAGGTAGGAAAACTCCTATCCAGGATTGCCTTCTCGGCGTATCTCCGCCTTCTGTGAAGAACGAACGAGCAAAAATAGATATCAAATCGATGATTAAAACTACAATAAAGATGATTATCAAATATGCAATGACCTTATCATACTGTAAGAATTTCAAGTATAGATTGATGTAATACCCTATCCCACCAGCACCAACAATTCCTATTACTGTTCCATGTCTAAAATTATATTCAAACATAAAAATTGCTTGAGAAATAAGATCATTAGCAGACTCTGGAATAACTACTTGATAAGCGGTCTGAATTTTAGATAAACCCATAGCCTGAGCGGCATAGAGAGGAGTTTTATTCAAACCTTCAATTGCTTCATACTGAAGTTTACCCAAGTACCCTACAGTGTAAACAGTCATAGCTAAAACTCCTGACAAAGGACCAAAACCAACAAGAATAACAAAAAATATTGCCCAGATAATGCTCGGCAAACTTCTAAAAGATGCTAAAATGAATCTAAAAATGTATGATACCCCCCAATAATTCAAGTTTCTTGCTGCGAGTAACGATATCGGTAATGATAACATCATGCCAAATACAGTTGAAACAAATGCTATCTTTAGAGTCTCTACTAAGCCTATCCATGCTGTTGAACACGTGAAATCAAACAAAGGATATACTGTACAAACAGGATATGCCTGTGGTTCTATCACACTCCAGTCAGGAGGCCATAATGATTCACTAAAGAATATAAGTAGATTCTCAAAACTTCCTGATAACCTACCCCAATCTCCATCAACCATTTCGTTAAATATCCAAAAGGAAAATAAGATTGTTGATAATAAAGATAATTTAATCAGATAATTACCGGAAGATATCATGATTGCTATTATCGATAATGCGATAAGTGAGATTATCATAATTGGGATTGCCGATATTATGTATAAAGCAAGTTTCTGTGGCGCGAGGATATACATCACTAACAATGCAGATGTAAAGTAAAGTAAAAATGGAAGCGGCCCAACAAACGAAACGACATTCCGCTTCATATTTTAACCTCGATAGCAGTTACCTCTGAAATGAACGGGTTCACACGACCATCATCAATTACCAATAGCCTATCTGCCATTGATTTAGCTCTAGATATATCGTGTTCAACAACCAGTAAAGCTGCATCGCTGTTTCTGATGTATTCTGTAACTTCATTCAGAACCATTTTCATCGTTTCTTCATCTAATTCACTAAGAAACTCATCCGCCATTATCAAAGAAGGTTGTTGAGCAAGAGTTCTAGCAGTAGCGACTCGTCTTTGTTGACCTCCAGAAAGCTTTCTAATTGGTTCATTTAATTTTTCAGTAAGTCCCATTGATTCAATTGCAGATAATGCATGTTTTTTTGCATCTTTTGAGGTGATTTTTGACCATATTGAACTAAATTTCGGTTCTTCAGAAGTCAGGATTGACCGTAATGATTTGTTATGCCCTGCATTTGCTCCAATCATCACATTATGGATTACGCTAGTATGACGCACTAAACCAAGACGTTGTGGGACATATCCTAATGATCCTCTAACGGGTTTAGACGGATGAGTTGCTCCACATACTTCTAGCATCCCTGAGATTGGCCTAACTAAACCAGCAATTGTCCTTAGAAGAGTTGTTTTACCAACACCTGATGGCCCTGCGATAGCAACTATCTCACCAGGGAAAATCTCTAAGTCAGGAATCTTAACTAAAGGTTGATTATAATCATAACCGATTTCAACATCTATCAACTTAATGATTGGATTTCGATTGACTTCACCCTCCGCTATGATTTTATCCATGACCTATCACCTCGTCAATAGTAATTTTAGGGGAGGCTAAACCCTATTTGGTATTGCCGGATACAATGATAAGATGCCGTCTGAGAAAATCTAATCATCCTTCTATTTCGAACTTATCGCTAAAGTAGTTTGAAATCCCAGGAATATTAGAAATTAAATCGGAGTAACTACCTAAGTGATCTTGAGAAGTAACTCTAATTAAACCCGGAGTATTCAATACATTTGATAAGATTTCATCACCACAATTATTTTTTTGAGAATCTTCATCGATTACATGGACAGATATATCATAACATCCAGTATATGTAGTGCCTGCTACAGAATAGTTTTCTACATACATCTCATAATTCAGAGACATCAAAGCGTTAAGAACTGAAGTTCTTGTTTGAATATCTAATAATTGAGGATTATACATTACTGGATGGCTTGGAGCCTGCCCAAATGTTGGTAAGGCAACGTATTGATCTCTTTCGAGGCACCAATCTTCATTTTGATTGGAATCATCATTACCACAGTAAGAATCCACTGTACTATCTTTTGCAAATGCTACGTCTCCAGTACCATCTGATAGACATTTAACTGCGCCAGAATAACCATAGTATGGGGTTCCGGAATCAGGGATTGAAGCATCTGAACTGAAGAATCCATTTATTGTATCTCTTAATGAGGCAATGTCATCGCCATCACCAATTACAGTAGCATAATCATTACCAATTAAGTACCCCATTGGCAATAGCATACCTGCTGATTTCAACCAACCAGTATGACAAGATGTTTTTCCTTCTAGAAGAGAAAATGGATCAGTAGATGGATCATCGTCTAAGTAGGCAGCAGCCATTTCACTATCTGCTTTAACCCAAGCATGGGCGTTGTAATAAGTACGACCATCAGACTTCTGATCAGCCGCCATCGCCGCTAACCCGTATTCTTTCCAGCCAACCCATGCTGCTCCACCGTCCATAAAAGCAATATCTGCATTTCCAAATCTTAGGGCCTCAATAATAGCTCCTTCTGAATCAACGCTGTATAGTTCGACAGGTATCTCTAATACATCGGATAAGTAATCAGCCAAGAGTTGAGGATTCTCATCAATATTCTCATAATCTGCTTTCACCTCATATGCTATTCTAACCTTATCGACTGTTGGAGAAGTTGTCCCATTAATAGTGAATTTATCATTATAATAAGCAGAAATACCTGGGATATTAGAAATTAATGAAGAATAACTTCCTAGATGATTTGTAGCATTGGTTGCAATAATTCCTGGAGTATTTAGGACATTATTTAGTATCATACTAGCATCTGAATCATCTCCCATTTCCACTAAAATATCTGTAACCTGATTTAACAATTCAGAATCAATAAGCTGTGGATTATACATTACTGGATGGCTCGGTGATTGGCCGAATGCAGGTAAAGCGACGTATTGATCTCTGGGCAGGCACCATTCACTATTATCTGAAGAATCTTCATTATTGCAGAATATATCTACTGTACTGTCCTTTGCAAAAGCAACATCTCCTGTGCCATCAGATAAGCATTTTATTGCACCTTCATACCCATAGTAAGGCGTACCTGAATCAGGAATTGAAGCGTTTTCATTGAAATATTCAAAAATCGTATTCCTGATTGTTTCTACGTCATTAGGGTCACCAATGACATTCGCATATCCATGTCCTATCAAGAAACCCATTGGTAATAACATTCCTGCAGATTTTAACCACCCTGTATGGCAAGAAGTCTTTCCTGAGAGTAAAGCGAAAGGATCAGTATAAGGATTTTCATCCAAGTGCGCAGATGCCATTTCGCTATCTGCTTTTACCCATGCATGGGCATTATAGTAAGTACGACCATCGTTCTTCAAATCAGCACCTAAAGCATCTAAACCATACTGTTGCCAACCAACCCACGCGGCTCCACCATCCATGATTGCTATATCCGCATTACCGAATCTTAACGCCTCAATCATTGCTCCTTCAGAATCAACACTATACAGTGAAACATCATAATTCAACTTCTCAGAAAAATAATCTGCTAATTGTTGAGGGTTTTCATCAATATTCTCATAATCAGATTGGATTTCATAAGCTATTACAAAACTCCCTAATGTCTCTTCTTCTTCATTATTATCAAGACATCCGGCTAGAGCAGTTGTCACAAAAAGCATTGTTATTAAACTTGAAAATAATTTTTTATTATTCATCAAATCACCATTTTTAGGCATACCTAAATCTTCCGAAGTAGGTCTAGTATATAATTTTAGGCTAACCTAAATCTAATTATAGATAATCGATAGAATCATGACGGAATGCCCATGTCGAGTGTTGTGAAGTTTGTAGGTAAGCAGTATCTGGCGTTGATAATTACAGCACTAATGGTGTTAACAGTGACTATTCCTGGTGAAAAATCATATTTATCATTAGAAGATGAGGAAGTTGTCTTTAATCAATTGGGTGGAGGAGGAAGTCTTGAAGAAAGATGCAGTTCTATTACTTTCGAAGATATTCTACCTTACACTCATGCACATTTCGATATCGTAGTCGACGATGACTGGGACTCGGCTGAAGTAAAGGCCCGGGCATGGATAAATGGCACCAGCGTAGATTTATTGAGAGAAAAACTTGATTCTTACTTAGAAGAACTTTATCCTAGTGGAGGAGATGGTTGGATCTCTACTGATGAAAAATCAGCAGTTGAGGCTGTAGCATCTGAATGTATTGAATATGCAATGACTAGGATTGGTTTGAGAGAATCTACGCCCCATAGAGGAGGGGTGGGCCTTGACTGGAAGAATGCTACTTGGCAAGATAATGGTGTTATTATTCAAGAATGGAATTTGGTTCCATCTAATCATGCAGATATTAGAGATTGTACTGCAATTGGTTCTGGTAGTGATTGTTTAGAAGTACCAGTATTCCCTAACTCTGAAAGAGACTGTAACACACTTATTGATGCATCTGAAGGAGTTGATGAGTGCAGACTTGAATTGTGGATGAATGCCACAATGGTAATTCCTAGTATTGATGACGGAGATGAGTTTACTCTAGCATTTAATGCATCTAATATGACCAATGCTGTATTAGATTTTACTTTCCCTAATAACCCAGATTTGAGATTAGATATGTGGGAAGAATGTGAAGGGAGAGATGTAGAGTTTGAGCCATCTACTCATGATGACGCACCCTTGAGGGGGACTTGTATAGGAGATGATTCTTCAAATTATATTTTTGAAAATACTGAAGATGAAGGGACTAAATTCATATTAATGCCTCATAGGAGTAGAGATTTTTGGCCTAGTGGTGAAGATATTTTTGTAGATTTTACTACTGCACCGGTCCCAATAAATAACCCTCCATCTTGGTCGGAAAATGCCCCGGATGATGGTACTTGGTTCGCTTCATTAGAAAGTGGCCAGATTGTTTGGGCAAATTGGAATAGTGTTTCATCATGGTTTAATGATGAGAAACCTATTTCGCAATTAGAGATAAATTGTAGTTCAGACTCTTCGACAAATATTAATCAATTATCTGATAGGTCTTTTTCTGGAACAATAACTTTTGGTCAAGACACGCAAGTGATGTGTGAAGCGATTGACGACTTAGGGCAAAGTTCAGGGATTAGAACTTGGAACTTAGGCGTCCCAATTTCTCTAACAACATCATCTGAAATTTTATTGGATCCACATCCAGTTTCTTTACAATTCAATGAAAATTGGCCAGAAATGACAATACAATATGCTTTTACACAATCTCAAAATATCAATTCGGCAAATATTGAATCGTTAACTATTTCTTCTGATGAAACCATGTTAATTAGCTCCAATGGAATGATTCCGGGTTTGGTTGATTTATGGATAGAGATTAACGGGGACGACTTATACTCTACAGAAAAAATATTTTCATTGGGCATAACTAAAGAGAGTTCTCCACCAATGATTAGTGTAACAGAGTACGGTTGGGAGATGGATATTTGGCAGGCGCAAGGACAATTTAGTGATCCAGATGGTGAAGATGTACAATTTTCTCTATCGGTTGATGGATTATCTGCCGGAAGCATTTCGGTTTCCGGTAACTCATGGAGTACTCCAATGATAAATTTCGGATTATGGGATGAAGGAGAACACGAAGTGAAAGTTATTGGTTGTGACGTTTCTTCCAAATGTAATGAGGTAATAATTATGGTAAATAATAGTCATTTATTTGAATCTCAAATAATTGATCCTATTACTCCTGATGATGACTCTGAATCAGGATTATTACCTGGTTTCAGTATGTTCTTGACAATCTTGTCATTAACTATCGGTCTCATATACTCAACCCGCCGCGATTAGTACATGAGTTTCTCCGGGAGCGTCAGTCGAGAATCCCATGAAGGTGGGTTACTCGTATCCTTTGAAGGTAGAGCACCTGGCCTATATACAGGAATCAGGATAGTAGGGGGGAAGTTCTTAGGAAGGGTTGATTCAGTAATTGGACCTGTAAACAATGCCTATATTCACATTAAGCCTTTAGCAGAAAATTTGGTCTTGGAGAATACAATAGGTTCACCTGTAGAAATTGCTCCGAGAGATCGAAGACCTAGAAATGATAGAGATAGAAATAGAAGGAAAAATTCAGACAGGAATAGTAATTTAAAACCGGGCGACTGGATGTGCCCAAAATGTAAGAATCATAATTATGCCAACAAACAAGTTTGTAATCGTTCTGACTGTAATGAGAAAAAACCTAGGAATAATCATCGAAGAAATGAAAGGAGTAATGGAAGAAGTAACGATAGAAATGACGAGCCTAATATGAAACCCGGAGATTGGATATGTCCGAAGTGTAAAAACCATAATTATGCAAGTAAAAATTTCTGTAATCGTTCTAATTGTGATGTAAGGAAACCAGGTAGCCCTGGAGAAAATAAAGGTAGAAGGAATACCCCTGCTAGAGCTAGAAGACCCGATCGAAGAAGCGATGGTAGAAGTAGTGGTAGAAATACAACAAGAAGACAAACGAATCGACAGTCGAAACCTAGGAGTGGGAATGGTAGACAAAGTAACAATTCTAGAAATGGTAAAAGATTTAATTCCAGAAGATAATTCAATATTAAAAAGAACATCTCATACCCGAGGATTAATTTCTTAGAACGGTTACCGGAGTTTATGGCGAAGAGCGCGGAAGAGATTTGGCTTGACGCATTAGATTCAAGAGAAAATGGAGACTTCGATGATGCTATAAGATTGGCCAAAGAAGTAGTATTTATCGATGAAAAAAATACTGAAGCCTGGATGGCCATTGCTACATGGTCACTTCCACCGCCAACAAGAGGGAAGCCAATCGAACCATCATTACAACAATCAGCGAAATCAATGTCTGCTCTAAGGAAAGTAGTTCTATACGAACCTGAAAATTTAGAAGCATGGATTATAGGGGGGAGAATCCTTCTAGATCATTTGGGAATGCTCGAAGATGCTCTACACTGGTGGGAAGATTGTCGAATTCAATATCCAAATAATGTGACCCCAATTCTAGAACAAATAGCAATTTTAGTTAGATTGGGTTTGTACGAAAAATGTGCTGAAAGACTTGCGGAATTGCACGATGAAGGGATGGAAGAACCAACAAATCAGCAAGCTATGAGGATGCAAGGAGTGAAGGGGATGGTAGACAGAGCCGCAAAAATGGAAAGGGAAGAAATTTTTAAGCCACAAGATCCAAATCATCCTAGATGGGAAATAATTGAAAAAATGAAAAAAGTGAAGCCATTATCTTCAACTTTCTGGTTAATTGCTTTCATAGCACCGATTGTATTCATATTTGGGAGTTTTGCTATGACTCTTTTAGGAGGGACAATGTTTGGCTTCGTACTAGTTTTTCTCTTGATATTAGCAGCCTTTGGAATACTTACTAGATTATCAATGGGGCTATTACAATCAAGAAATCGACATGCATTAGATGTTGACAGAGCAATTGATTACGAGACTTCTTCTGGGAAATTATGTATTCCGGAATCAATAAGAGGAAGCGTAGTGTATAATGCAATGCTCAAAAATAGAAGCCCAGCAGTTACTGAGAGGCTAGAAATAATTATTGGCTCCGAAGAAAAAATTGGATCTAAATTTCAAATTAATTTGCCAGAATGGTGATTGAGAAAACGCTCAATTATGTTCCTGCACTATAATCGGTGGAGTACTTGATTTGCTCATCGGTTAATGAATCAATGGAAATTCCAGTAGTTGATAACTTCAAAGATGCTAATTCACTATCTTGTTCTTTACTAATATCATAAACAGAGTTAGAATAAGATTTTCCCTCCTTGGCTAATCTGCACAAAGCAAGAAATTGATTTGCAAATGACATATCCATAACTTCACTCGGATGCCCTTCTGCAGCAGCAAGATTAACTAAACGCCCTCTTGCTAGTAAGTGAATAGTTCGTCCATCTTTCAATAGGAATGCTTCATTATTATCTCGGACTGTATATACTTCCTTTGCACGACTCTCTAAATCAGGAATATTTATTTCGCAATCATAGTGACCTGTGTTGCTAATTATAGCTCCTTCTTTCATTGAATCAAAATGTCGACCAATAATTACATCTTTCATTCCTGTTGCTGTACAAAATATATCACCAATCAGGGCTGCTTCATCCATTTTCATGACCCTGAATCCATCCATTGTAGCTTTCAATGCACAAATAGGGTCTATTTCAGTAACCACTACATTCGCTCCTAATCCACGTGCTCTAATCGCTAATCCTCTACCGCAATGACCATACCCTGCTACAACGAACACTTTTCCAGCCAATAATACACTGGTTGCTCTAATAATACCATCAATCGTAGACTGACCTGTACCATGTACATTGTCAAAATCCCATTTAGTTTCCGCATCATTTACTGCAATAACTGGATACAATAATTCCCCCGCGTCTGCCATGGCTCTGAGTCTATGTACTCCGGTCGTTGTTTCCTCTGTACCACCTATAATCCCACTAGATAATTCTGGGAACTCACTATGAACTCTGTAAATTAAATCCGCTCCATCATCAAGAGTTAAAGTTGGTTTGAAATCCAATGTACGATCTATGCAGTCATAAAATCCTTGATTATCTTGACCATACCATGCATGAACTCCATAACCTTCTCTGGCTAACCAAGCTGCTACATCGTCTTGTGTAGATAATGGATTACAACCAGACCATGAAATTTCTGCTCCTGCTGCTACAATAGTTTCAATGAGAATTGCAGTTTCTTTAGTTACATGTAAGCATCCAGAGACTCTTTGTCCAGCAAGAGGTTTTTCGACTTCGGCCTTTTTCCTTAATGCGGCCAAAGCAGGCATTCTACTTCTTGCCCAGGCAACTCTTTTTTCTCCAGCATCGGCTAAGGAAATATCTGCAACAGTGTACAAACCGGATGTATCCATGATACAATGCATCCGCAAGGTGTTATTCAAGGTACGTTTTAGCGCACCCCACTATAGAACCGTATCTACGTCAATTCTTACCATTTTGTTGGGCATAATAAGAGGCATAGTATTGTTCAGCATACTGTCTGGCAGTTTGCTCATCATAACCCGATGCAACCATCTGTTGAACATATGCTTCAACAGGATCCATTTGCTCAACTCCACCGAATTGTTCAACTACATCAGAATCAGAATCTTTACCGCTTCCTGATCTTAGTAACAATGTAACTCCAACAATTGCTAATATTGCTATGAACCCTCCGACTCCGAGAATGATTGGACTAATCCCTCCACTCTCACTAGAAGCACAGCTAGAATCATCAGGATCTATTTCACAAATATCCTTTGGAAGCAAATTAATTACAATTTGTTCAGTCAAGGTATACCTAGTTCCGTCACCTTCTGTAATTCTGAAATATAGTGTTGCTTGTTGACCGCTGATTGAATATAAATCAGATATATCCAATGTCATTGAGAAACCACTACCATCGCCTAGACTATCTGAAACATTATATTTACCAATTGTTTTTTGTGTGATTTTCTGAGTAGGCGTATAATCTAGAATAAGAGGGTCTAATGAAACCTCAATCTTCACATCGCTGTTCTCTGCACCACCTAGAATACTACCGACGATTGTTACATCGTCACCTGACTGTGAATCACTAGGACGAGGAGATGAGAAAACCCATGCTGGTTCTTCATCCCCGTCATTCTCTCCTACAACAATGAAATACATACGATACTTGTTCTGAGTTTGTTTTCCAGCTTTATCATAAACGACTAATTCTACACGTACATCTTTTTCAATTGTTGGGCTTGCAGTGATATTTCGGAAAGTATAACTCCATTCATCAGTAACTGCTGCTGGGTTCTGCCAGACATGTTGCTCATCACTAAATTCACCTACTGGCATATCATTAATCACTCTCCATTCGTATAGAGCGATACCTGTTTCGCCATTAGGAGCATCTGGATCAGTACTATTCTCACCAGTGAACTTAACAGTAGTTTCGCCTGTATCTGACAATCTCACTCTGTAAACTGGCCAATCAACACCCGCAATAGGCTTTGTACCATCTCTAGTAATATATTCAGAAGTATCTTCATCATGAACAATAGTTGCTGCAGAAATTGGGTAGAAATCATCTGCTAGAGTATCATTAGTGATTAAACGAATATATGTAATCCTGGTATGGCCTGCATCATCATGCAAGTATAGAGTAAGTAACCACTCTGCACCAATTCTACATGGCTCATTATCTTCGCCCACTGCACAGAATGAGCCCATAGTCGGAATTGATGGACTGACTTGGTTAGAATGACTTACTAGACCCGCGTCTAGTACAGCACCATCCCATCCTGTAACTGAATCATTATTTCCAGATTCAAGATCCCAATCTGCAATAAGTCCCTCAACTTCTGAAGTGTAAGTAAATTCAAGATCCGCATTACTCTTGATATATTTATCACGATAAGCCCCTGTTGTAGGATTAATATCTACTGCTTCATCATTAATTATTAACTCGAAATCAGTACCTGCAATACCGAAATCTAATGGGTAAGGAGTTAGATGGTAGGATAACATGTTGGATAACAGTGGTATATTTTCCCCACCGAATGACTCCGACACACTAGGGTTCTCTACATCAACGGTAGTCACAATTAATCCACCAGCTCCCTTGTTACATACTGACATCAAAGAATGTCCTTGTACCGTATCTCTCATAAGTGTGTGGAAAGTTCCTCCAGTCACACTGATTCGCCCCCCACAGGTAGCAGGAATTTGGTTTGCTTGAACTTGAGAAGCTACATCTATACCAGATATAGCCACATAGTCTCCCGCATGGATTCCTGAGAAAGTAACCTTATCGATACCTTTCAAAATCGGATGATAAGGGTCATCGATAGAGAGATCATCATAATTTATCCTATTATCTGTAGTGAAATTATATTGGTTTCTGTCTTTAATCGCCATATCAAAAATTAATCTACCTGGGTCATATTCGTTTTGGTAAGGGCCCAAGTGCATCTGAACAGTTCCCCCTTCAACCATGAAATTTTCGAGCACATCGACTACACTGAGACCATCAGTTTCTCTTGTTGTATCCATAATCTCATAATAGTCGCCATAAACTACATTATAATCAGTCTGCCAAGGAAGTAGAACTTTGTTATAATGCTCTATCCAATCAGGAGTAGCATAAGTGTCCCAATCACTAACTCTCAACTGTGTGTAAGTCAAGTTCATTGCATCTAAATCATTCTTTACCTGCTGCAAACGATTCTGATCAGTAGGATTGGAAAGGATAGCGACATCTATTTGATCATAAAACTGTATTACGAAGAAACGCTCATTTCCAGAACTGTTACCGTCTTGTGTAAAATTAGCAAAGAAACTAATATTGTAAGTATGGCCATCATACCATGATGAATAAGGAGCAGTCCAATTCGCCCATGAACGTTCATGAGGAACTAAATCAAATGGTCCATTATCTGAGTTTTCTTCGTAAACTGTTTGCCCGGTATCTTCATCAATAATCCTCATTGTTAATTCATACTCTGCTTCTATTACTCCATTTAATAATGGCAACACAAAGTCATGTGAAGAAGAACCATAGACACCAAATTCATCCTTATTTGTTGTATACACACAAGCATAAGTGATGTCTGTAGTACAATCAAGAATATCAGGTTGCATTAGAGTGATATCAGCACTTGCAATACTAAACATAATTGTAGTATAATTGTTAGCTAAATTGGCTTCAGATTCATTATACCATTTTTGTAATGGATCGGTATTGTCGAATAATGTCTTCACATCGATTCTATAAATACCACTCTGGAAATCATGATTTGCAATTGTTACTACTTGCTTCTCTGAAGCATCCATTCCATTGACATCAATGGTATATGTTCCATCGTCCTCGAAAGTAAATTCTTCAATTCTTATATTGTCAATAGCAAACCCAGCGGAACCTGCATTACCATTTACTCCATCATCATTAGATAAGAATCTCCATGTTAAAGTAACATCAGAACCTGATAATGAGGTACATTCATCTCCCCACTCAAAAGTATTTTCACTAGTCTGATTTTGTAAGAAAATATTAGACATATCTACAGTTACAGATTTGACAATTTGTTCAGAATCGAACCAGACCACTGAATTATACTTATCTGAAAAATCACCAAAGTACTCAACTTCGTCATAGCCATTACCATCGAAATCTTCACAGCTATCGAATGGCCGGGGACCATTTTCATTCAGATCAGTCCAACTACCAAAGATAATTCCATTGAAATTTTCTCCGTTTTTAGTCCATGAAACTTCTAATTGGGCAGCATCTCTGATTGCTAGAATGTTGCCATTACTGTCCTTCAAGTAATCACCTTCAGCAAAGTAATCAAAGGTTAGATAGGTAAAATCTGCACCCTCTGCACCGACAGGGATATCTGGAATTGTCAATGTCTCATTCCAGTTATCACCATATCCTGTGTCAGGATGACCGAGCCAGTAAGCATGATTATTGAATACTCCTTGATTTTGAGGTAGCATCCCATTGGAGCCTGCTGAATCATCGATACGACTACCGTTTTCATTTCCATCATCTTCCCAGATTTGGTTCTCTGAATTTCCGAATGTGAAATCTTCAATTGCTACTAAATCAGGTAATGCATTTCTGACCTTAGCCTCAACTTGGAAATCCGTAACGGTATTTCCATAATTTTGGACCTTTACATTAATGTCTCTAGGGCCGGAGGCATACCTTACTCCGTTTTCTAAATCAACCCAAGCCTCTTCGGCAATTCCTGGGTCGTAAAGGTTGTCCACAGTAAGCTGGAATTTAACCTCATCATTTGTGGCATCTGCATTATCAAATCCTGAAGGATTTTCTACAGAAGTGGAGATATAATATGTCTTATTATCTATGAAGTTAGACGTTAAAGATACTTCACGTACAGCACCTGCTCCCAAATTTGTGAACGATAATTCCTGACTAACTAAAGCTTCAGTTCCAAAATTGACATCTCTCTTTCTAATGGATATATTATCAAATGCAAACCCATCTAATCCTGTATCATAAGATGCCCCATCTGGACCTACTGAGCCCATTAGGCCGCTTCTAAATCTGAATCTGATATCGATTACTTGGCCAGCGTAAGGAGTCAAATCAATTGAATTAATTTTCTCTTGGTCGGGAGATTCTGAGCCTTCCTCTGTGAAATTGAGCCAGCCGGTTAGAGTCTCACTGGAAATGTCACCATTGTAAGTATTGTATTCTGGGTCTACACCCTGATACAGGAGACGGAAATAACGATCAGTGTCCCATCCTCCAGCGAAGAAAACTTGTTCCCAACCACTTCCATCACTCCATACTTCGATACTGCATGAATCTTCATACAACCAACGTTCAACAACATCAAACTGTTCTGCTAGATATAGTTGGAAGAAAGAAGCGCTGCACATTGCCCACATGTCAAGGTATGCAGCATCTGCTCCTGTCAAATCAACGTTCTGGAGAATTACTGCTTCGTCTTGATGATTGTAATATCCTGAATCTGACTCATTCTGACCGCCATTATAATCGAGTCCAGCCCAATAATAGTTTGTAGGGTTAGAGTCGGCTTCCCATGCTGATGCATTTTGACCAACAGTCGAGCCTGTTTCTACGTGCCAAGAAGAGTCTCCTTCTTCATATTCTCCCGTGTAAGAGAACTTTTCCCATGCACATGAGTTACAACCTGACTTGTCTTCATTTCCATCGAAATCATTGGCATAAACTATAGTATCACTCCCACCCAATACTTCTTTGACTTCTAGATTAACATCAATACTTCCAGAAATTGGATTCAAACCGGTATTC
>DAJO01000060.1 GCA_002498985.1 Euryarchaeota archaeon UBA257 | reverse complement strand
CTATGGGCTTCCATTTCCATGCCCTTAGAATGATAGTAGTCAACTCTCTTGTCTAATTCTTCCTCAATATCTTCAATAGCTTTACCGAACTTATCTTCACTGGTCATGTAGAATTGTCGAGGATGGATCCATGCTTCCTCAATTTCATCCAGTGGTTCCCAAGATATCGCCTCACAAACTTGTATTCTTTCAATTCCATCCCATCCAAATCTAATTCTAATCGGATCATCTCTACTTGGCATCCATATGTCGAGCACTTCTCCTCTTAGTCTAACATCTCCTCTAACAATCTCTCCAGTTGTTCTTCTATATTGTAATCCAACTAACTCTCTGACTATATCTTGGGGATCTGCTTCTTGACCTACACTAAGACGTACGTGTGATTGTTGGAAAACTTCAGGAGGATTAAGGCCATAGATTACTGAAACAGTTCCTACTGCAATAACGTCCGGTCTACTAACTAGTGAAGCAACTGTAGAGAATCTTTCTTGCTCGATTCTTTCATTCATTTGTAATTCTTTATCGATATACATATCTCTACCAGGAAGGTATGCCTCTGGTTGATAGTAGTCATAATAACTAACGAAATACTCGACTGCATTTTCAGGAAAAAGCTCACTCATTTCTTGCCATAATTGCCTTGCAAGAGTTTTATTATGAGACAATATTAATGTTGGAATCTGTAATCTTTCGATAATATTGGCCATTGCAAATGTTTTCCCAGAGCCAGTAACTCCCATCAATACGCATCTTTCTTGACCTTCGTTGATTTGTTTAATCAATTCTTGAATTGCTTGTTCTTGATCTCCAGCCGTCCCATAATCCGACTTCAAAACAAACATTTTATCCCTCAATTATGGTATCGACATTAGCCGCTGGATCCATCAAAATAGTTGCAATCAGTAGGACCCAACCTGTTAACATTGAAACTCTAAACAAAGTAGTCTGAAAATCATCTAACCTATTTCTCATTAGAATTACTACAACATTAGCTATCGACATAAGCCCTGCAGCTCCTAAGAACCATATTTCACTCATTGGATCAGATATAGCAAAGCAAGCAAACCATAGTAGAGTTAACTGAATTGAAGTTCTAGTCGTTGTTTGATCACTAAATCTTGCAGGAAATGAATTGATTCCATTTTCTCTATCGCTTTCAACATCCATCCTTGCATAATTAATATCAAAAGCAGTTATCCAAAGAGCTACACCTAAGGAAATGAAGAATATTGTAGGAAACCAAAGAAAGTCACCACCATCTAGGCCTGTAATTGCTGCCCATCCATGTACATCTGCAGCGACTGCAACCCAAGCACCTGCCGGCGCTAAACCTAAACACAACCCAAGCCACAAATGACAGAGCCACGTATATCGCTTAGTGTAAGGATAAATTACGAATGCGAGAACTGGTAACCAAGCCATCATTAATGCAACTTCATTAAGTTGCCATGCGCCAATCAAAAGCATCCCTAGAAAGATTGCAGATAATTTCCAAGCAGTATTCATTGACATTGAACCAGATACCAAGTGTCTTCCAGATGTGCGTGGATTTGCAGCATCTATATCGCGATCAATAATACGATTTAGAGCCATTGCAAGGCCACGAGCTCCAACTGCAGCTACTAGAATCCAAAGTAAATCCATTCTTATCCATCCTAAATCGCTTGAAGTAGGTTCATAGAAAAATTGATTATAAGCAAGAATATATCCAATAAGAACAAATGGAAGAGAGAAAAGAGTATGTTCAATTTTTACAAACTCTAGAATCTCTTTTGTTCCCATCATAATCCCTCTCTTTCCATCCAAGCATCTACCTTTTCTTCAACTTCAGGGTCGTGCAATGTTACCGCAGGCCATCTTCTCACAGGTAGCGGTCCTTCATTGGATGGAATTGGCGCAGTGGCGTCCCAAGCAACTCTTTTCCTTTGCTCATCAAAGTGGAAATCTCTTGAAACTTCGAATCTACAGAATAGTTGCCATAGTAATCTCCTTCTCCAATGTTCATCATCTAAATCTGCATCATCATCAGTGATGAAAAGCCATCTTAAATTCTTAGCAGATTCTAATGCCCATATTTCGTCTCTAATTCTTGCAATTTTCTCTCTTTGTGCTGTAGCAGCCTCTTCATTCACTTCTTCCATACTTTCTTCTGGACGTGGGCCACCATCAATATTTGTTGTAACTACTAGCATAGATGAAGCCATCATTTTCGCCTTAGTAACCCCTTCAATTCCCGAAGCCGAAACACTCAATGAATCAGGACAACCCATCATCTTTGGTTCATTAGACCTAGGGTCATTATCAGTTAGCGTAGTCGCATCAATAATCAATTTTGAATGTACATTCTGCCATGGAGAAGCATGAGCTAGAGAATCAGCGACCATTCCATCAAGGATGATTAAATCTTCAGGGATTCTTACATTATAATCCAAAGCTTTCAGTAAAGCCTCGAGATCTTTTACATTATGATCTTCATTTACTGCAATTATGGATTTTAAGAACATCATTTGTCCTGCACCCATTAATCCCAGGGCTGTTTTCCTTGCTTGTCTAGGATAACGTTGTTTGGAAGCCACAATTGCAAGATTATGAAAACCAGTTTCTAGAGGTAAAAATAAATCTTTAACATCTCTGTGTTGAAATTGTAAGACTGGTCTAAATGCATCACCAATTGCCTCACCTAAGTAACCATCTTCCATAGGTGGTACTCCAACAATTGTCATTGGAACGGTTGGGTCTTTCCGATGTGTAATTGCTGTTACATGCATTACTGGATATTCTTCTTCTAAACAGTAATATCCAAAATGATCTCCAAAAGGACCTTCAGTTCTTGTTTCTCCTGGTATTGTATATCCTTCAATTACAAAGTCAACCTCTGCGGGAACCCACAGGTCGTTGGTTAGACATTTTGTAATCCTTAATCTTCTTTTATTCAGTAATCCAGCAAATTCATATTCTGAAAGATTGTCAGGTAAAGGAGAAATTGCACTGAACATTACTGGTGGAGGTCCTCCTAAACATATAGCTACAGGCATTCGATTTTCTTTCCCAACATCGTCCGCATGATCTGCTGCGTGTTTATGTGCTTGCCAATGTAGCCCAATTTCCTTTTTACCAAAAATTTGTCCTCTATACATGCCCATATTATGCTGACCCGTTTTTGGATCCTTTGTTACAACAAGTGGTAATGTAATGAAAGGTCCTCCATCCATAGGCCATGTTGTCGGAATTGGAAGTTTAGTCATATCAGGATCTTTCATCACAACAGCTTGACATGCTCCTTTCCTAACTTTTTTTGGTGCCATAGACATTCCTTGCATTGCCAATTCTAAACCTGTCCATGGTTTCTTTAGGATTCCGCCGATATCTGGTTTCATTAGTCCAACCATTGTTTCTCCGATCTCTTTTGGATTCTCAACTCCTAATGCTTTATTCGTTCTTTCTCTAGTTCCAAAAAGGTTCATAGCGAGTGGAAATTTACTAATTTCTCCATTCGCTAATCTTGGTTGATCAAAAATAATTGCTGGACCACCTTTCTTTACTAATTTGTCAGCGATGCATCCTGCTTCTAAATAACAATCAACAGGGTGACTGATACGAATTAGTTCATCAGAATCTCTCAGATTTAGAAGATATTCACGGAGGTCACGCCACGCCATCAGACCATTCGAGACGCTTATTAGTTGAA
>DAJO01000004.1 GCA_002498985.1 Euryarchaeota archaeon UBA257 | reverse complement strand
ATCATCCCTCGTTCTAATATGCAAGATGTATTAATTGATGAACAATACGAGTCTATGGTAACTGTAATCCCTGTAGATTCACTAGACGAGGTTCTAAAACATGCACTTGTCGGCTCAGAAGATAAAGTTTCATTGGTTGAAAGATTAGCATTAGTTATTGATACTATTTCTAATACTGCTGATACTCAACCTTCAGCCTGATGCCCCCTCAATACTAAGTGTCCAACCTGCACGGTTTGTTTATGGGAGATAACGGGAGAAAGAGTTCTCCGATGGGAATATTATTTCTTGTAGTCCTAATAGATATGTTAGGATTCACCATAGTTATCCCATTTCTAACTTATTTTATTCAGGACTTGGCTTCTGCTGAAGGAATAATGGAAATTGGGAGAAGGGACTTATGGGTCGGTGTTGTGATATCTTGTTATTCTCTAGCACAGTTTATTTTCACTCCGATTCTTGGTTCACTTAGCGATAATTATGGAAGGCGTCCGATCATTATTCTTGGTCTGATTTCTAATTCAATATTTTTCATAGTTTTCGGTCTCTCACAAAGCCTCAGTATGGCACTCATCGCTCGTTTCTTAGCTGGAGCAGGTAATGGTAATATTGCAGTTGCAAGGGCGTATATCGGTGATATAAGTCAGTCTAGTGAAATATCTAGACGAATGGGTATGATAGGTGCTGCTTTTGGTCTCGGATTCATGATTGGTCCTTTCATTGGGGGTTTATTGTCAGATCCAGCAACAAGTATTGGAGGTATTTTTGACACAACATTTTGGTCAAAATATCCTTATTTGTTGCCATGTATATTTTCAAGTATTCTTTCCCTGATTTCTTTGTTATTAGCAATAATTTGGCTTCCTGAGAGCCTCCCTAAAAAATCTAGAAAAAATCAGTTAGAGTCTCCTGTGAAAGAAATTAGGAGTATTTTTGAAAATCTAATCAATGTTATGAAGTTCCCTCAAATATCTACTTTAATTTCTGCTAATTTCTTATTTATGTTTGGATTTAGTATGATGCACGGTACTTTCATACTTTTTACTGCTATGGAAATTGAAAATGGTGGCCTTGGTTTCAGCGAAATGCAAAATGGATGGATTTTTGCTTTTATCGGAGTGATTGGAGTAATCATCCAAGGTGGTCTTATTGGTAAATTAACAGATAGATTTAGCATGAAAAACCTAATGATTTTTGGAACTCTACTTTGTGGATTAGGAATTGCTAGTTTACCATATGTGCCCGCAAGTGCTAGTTGGATTGTTTTCTTTAGCTCCGCAGCATTGGCCATTGGCAACGCACTCTTTTCGCCTACACAATCATCATTGCTTACCTTCGCAACTACCAACTCTGGTTATGAACTAGGTGCAGTGATGGGGGCTCAAGAAGGATATAGCGCATTAGCCAGGATAATTGGACCACTATTAGCTGCCTATATTTGGTCTGAGACAGTTGAGGGAATTGGTTTATGGACTTACCATACCTGTTTCAGAGTGGCGGGATTAATTTTTATCGTTGCTTTAATATTACAATTTAAGATTGAAGTAAATTCACAACTGAAAGGGAGTATGTAAATATGACAATTCCAGCAGTTATAGCCCATGGTGGTGCTGGTCCGGGGCCAGCCCGTCAAGATAATCTTCAGGTTGCAATAAACAAGGCTGCTGAAATTCTTACTGCAGGAGGAACCGCATTAGATGCTGCAGTTCAGGCTTGTGTAATTCTAGAAAATGATCCAGTTTTCAATGCAGGAACAGGTAGTGTAATGCGCACAGATGGGTCGGTCTTAACAGATGCTTCAATACAGACAGGTGATGGGAAAATAGGTTTTGTTATTGCTATGGAAGAGACCCCTAATCCAATTTTAGTTGCTGCGGATTTGTTAGATGAAGAAATCAATGGTTTGACTTCTCAAGGTGCTAGAATATGGGCAGACGAAAAAGGACATACCAAGAAAAAAGTTGTGGGTGTATCTCCAAAGGGTCAAATTGGTGATTCTGAAAGGGAGATGACAGGAGATACAGTAGGCGTTATTGCTAGAGATAGAACTGGCATGATTGTCGTTGCGACAAGTACTGGAGGTTGCAGTTTTCGACCTCCAGGGAGAGTCGGAGACGTACCATTGCCAGGTTCTGGGTTTTGGGCAGAACAAGGTCTAGCGGTTGCTGCAACAGGAATTGGCGAGGCTATTACTAGAGCACTTCTAAGTAACAAGGTATATGAAAAAATAAAGGATAAAACTTATTCTTTGGAAGAATCTATGAATTGGGGAATTAATACATTGATATCACCCGAGCATTCAGTTGGATTAATTGCATTAGGCCCTTCAGGGCGTGGTTTAGGTGTTTCTAATACTGATATGCCATGGGCTACATGGGAACAAGAATCATCTGAATAATCATACTAATCTAGGGATGCGCTTAAGGACATGTCATTTGTCGGCGACTTGGTGGTAATGTGTCAGACATCGAATCCCGCATCCAACAGATTGCATCTGTACTAAGTCAACTTGATGATTCGCAAGTACCTAGGAATATACGTACTACTGCAAAAGAATCAGTAGATAAGTGGCTATTAAATAAAAACAAAGAAATGGATTTGAGACTTGGAATGACTGCATCCATGCTTGATGATATTTTTAATGATCCAAATCTACCTCTTCATTTTGGTCCATTATGTCTTCAAATACAGACCGCATTAGAAACTCTTCTAGCAGAAGCGCGTCGAAAATAAGTTCTAGTTTAAACTCTAGTCTACTATTTGAGATTAGACACAATTGAAAGAGAATCAATTAGGTACTTCGGCGTTCTGCAGCTTTAGGCCTTAGGTTAGTATAACCACACTTTCGGCATGCTCTAGGTTTACTACCACGATGAGTTGCAGAGCATTTCATGCATATCCACTTTTTGAGAAGACGTGCTTCTGCTACACTGTGACGTTGAGCCATACAAAGCCTCCGAAATGCCTACCCTTCATAATCGCTTTGCTAGGTGTTCTAAGTTTTTTTTTAATCATTTTTCCAAGATTCTTGGACCGAACTATTCATTCGCCTTCGGCTAAGCCGAGACCTTGTGCCAGCGAATATTGTGTTAGGGGCCCAGTGGGGAGATGAAGGAAAAGGTAAGGCGATTGATCAGCTCGCGCCCAACTCTACTTGGGCTGTTAGATTTCAAGGAGGGAACAATGCTGGACATACAATAGTTCTAGGAGATACAACTTTGAAACTTCATCAAATTCCTTCCGGTGTAACGTCAATGGAATGTAACTTAGTTCTTGGAGATGGTATGGTGATAGACCCTTGGGTTCTCGAAGAAGAGCTTGATAGATGGTATTCTTTAACGAAGGAAAGGCCAGAAGGTAAGCGTTTATTCATTAGTGAGAGAGCATCTGTGATTTTACCATTCCATAGATTATACGATTCTGCTGACAAAGTAGTTGGCACCACAGGAAGAGGAATCGGACCTGCTTATCGCGATAGAATAGAACGAGTAGGAATTCGATTTTGCGACATCAATAATGTAATTGCAGACAG
>DAJO01000035.1:3807-8537 GCA_002498985.1 Euryarchaeota archaeon UBA257 | reverse complement strand
AGAATATACGATTTGTATCAATATCTAGTTCATTGTCTCTATGCAGATGATTATCAAGTATAGCAGAACATAAATTATGAGCAGATGTCACTGCATGTAAATCTCCTGTGAAATGTAAATTTATTTGCTCCATAGGAATAACCTGAGAGAAACCACCTCCTGCGGCCCCTCCTTTTATTCCAAAAACTGGGCCCATTGACGGTTCCCTAATTACACAACATGCATTATGCCCCTTTCGATTAAGTCCCTGATTAAGACCAATTGTTGTAACAGTCTTACCTTCTCCAAAAGGAGTAGGATTTACTGATGTAACAAGAATCAAGAAACCTTGCCTACTAGAGGACTTTGATTTCATTGTATTCCACTGGATTTTTGCTACTGTTGGCCCCTGCATAATCAGGTCACTAGTAGAAAGTCCAAGCTTCGAAGCAATCTCTTCAATAGGTCTAGGTTCTGCCCTACGGGCGATATCCAAATCACTGTCCATCAACCTTTCCGAGCGAACTACTCACTTGAAACCTTCATTGCTAACAATTCGTAGGAGGTCATGTGAAGACACCCGCCTATTGGGGGATTGCTGGATTTCCCATTACTCATTCATTAACTCCAAGGCTTTTTCAAATCGTTGGAAAATTTTTAGGAATTACAGATGTAATTAGCGTTTTCATAGAAGCTGAAAACATAGAAGAGTTCACAACAAAAATAGATCAAATTGAGGGAGATATATGGTTAAGTTGTACAACCCCTTTGAAACATTCAATATACAATAATTTCACTCTAGATAACGAAAATGAAGTTGGTTCTGTAAATCAATTAACACGTTTAAATGGGGAATGGAATACTGCAAATACAGACGGCATTGGATTTATATCGGCTTGTGAGAGTGTTGGAATTTCACCTAATAAATCAATATTAAAATTACGTGGAGGAGGTTCGGCTGCAAGGGCAATTGCAGCGTCTTGGGCTGCAGAAGGAGGTAAGATAATTCCAATTGCAGGTAAAAGAAAACTTACCAAAGGACCATGGGAAGATGCAATTGTTGATTCAGGAGAAGCTATAATTTCTGTCGATTTAGATTATGAAAAAGATAGAGATTTTTCAATTGATATGGAATCAAGAAATAAAGTTCATATTTCGTATAATGAAGAATATGAAGTTGATGACTTTGCTATAATAATGCTTGCAGCGCAGCATTTAGAAGCATGGAGAAATTTCTACCTACCCAATAGAAAAAATGACCTTCCTAGTTTGGAAAAAGTTTTGCAAGAACTGGCTAAATGAAATATTTCATAATGGGATATTACCATGCTTCTTTGGAGGCATCCATTCTCTCTTAGATTTAAGAGGCCTCAATGCTTGAATTAATTTCTTCCTAGTCTCTGAAGGCTCGATTACGTCATCTAGCCAACCATTTTTGGCAGCAACATATGGGTCTCCAAACTTATCTCGGTATTCAGAAACTAACTCTGAATGAGTCTGACTTTTATCAGAAGATAGTTCAAGTTCACGTCGGTGAATTATATTCACAGCACCATCTGCACCCATAACTGCCAACTCTCCAGAGGGCCATGAGATATTGTAATCAGAACCTAAATGTTTGCAAGACATAGCAAGATAAGCACCACCATATGCTTTACGAGTTACCACAGTTAATTTTGGGATTGTTGCTTCGGCATACGCGTATAGCATCTTAGCGCCGTGCCTAATTATCCCTCCCCATTCTTGCACTGTACCTGGGAGAAATCCAGGGACGTCAACAAAGGTGACGACTGGGATATTAAAAATATCACAAGTTCGGATAAATCGAGCAGCCTTTACAGACGAATCAATATCTAAACATCCCGCTAAAACTTTCGGTTGATTAGCAACTATACCAATAGATTGGCCGTCTAAGCGGGCAAATCCAATTAGAATATTTTCTGCATATGAAGGAAATAATTCCATGAATCTTCCCTCATCTACTACTTCACTAATCACTTCAGACATATCGTATGGCTTGTTTGAATCAGATGGAACAATATCTTCAAGTTTTTTACTAGATCGATTCCATTCATCACCTGATTTAACATTAAGTGGTTCTGCTAGTGTATGATCAGGTAAATATCCAAGTATCTCTGCTGCGATATTAATCGCATCGTGTTCATCATCTGCTACTAAACAAGCAATACCACTACGACTAGAATGGGATTCTGCACCTCCTAATGTCTCTTCATCTATTTCTCCGCTAACTACTTCTGGGATGAAATATGGGCTACGCATGAACATTTGACCATGTTCAGAACCTAAAATTACAAAATCAGAAAGGCCGGCTGCTAATGCACTCACACCAGATACTGTACCTAGAATAAGAGAAATAATTGGAATCCGGCCAGAACAGGCTGCAAAGATATCCAATAGTTCACCGGTAGCGCCTAGAGAAGATACTCCCTCATGTGCACGCTGACCGTCTCCATCCCAAATACCAATTACTGGTAACATTGATTTTTCAGCAAACTCAACTATTTTGGAAATTTTCTTAGCATGCATCTCACCCATTGTACCCTCAAAAATTGAATAATCCTGGGCGAAACAAACTATTCTTCTTCCATCAAGCATTCCATGGCCTGCAACTACTCCATCACCTAATGGTTTGTGTAAATGTAAATTATGGTCACCTGAACGATGCTGTATAAATGCATCAATTTCAACAAATGAATCTGAATCAAGTAACGCGTTTACTCTCTCTCTAGCTGTCATACGACCCGATTTTCTTAGATTTTGGACCGAAATTCTATCTCCTGGATTATTTGCGATTTGACGCAAAGTATCGAGATTATCACTCGGCGAGGCCTTGGCCATAACATACCGAACTAACAGGAGGTTATTGAGAGAGTCGGATGAACACTATCACGAATGAGAATCAAATGGATTCTCTCCGCATAAGTCATCAGCCCATGATGATTCGACAAAGTCTCTACTTTTTTCTACAGAAAGAAGATGATGGAGTTTCACTAAACCTGAACTTGGAGGACATAAAGAGCCATGACCAATCATTCCAATACTCTGTTGATCTCTACCTTTGGAGTAAACATTGAGATGGACAGGCCCATGGATTGTCTGTGTTGTAATGACAGCAATACCTCCAGATTTGCAGTAATCTTCAATTGTTAATTTCAACTTGATATTTTCTGAGCTGTCATTTTCGGGATCGTGAATCGGTAAGTGCCCAAGGCCTGTTCCATGAAAATATAGAGCGTCATAATTTGAGTCAATGGCGGCTTGAACTAAATCTGAGTGTAAATGCGGCCCTGCTGAAAATTCTGCAATTCGAATATTTTCGTCGAAAAATATAGGTGATTCAGATTCAATTCTAGCTTCATGGGCTTGAGTTTCATTAAACTCTATTCTTGCACCCTTTTTGTCAACAAAAATATTAGCAATAGGATTTTGATTAATCGACTTGAATGCACCTCTTCTTGAAGAGTGATATTTTCTAGATGCACATCCAGGAAGTACAGCACAACGTCCATCAGATGAATCTGCATGAAGAACGACAACTGCTGAATCGCCGTCTCCAGTAGGAGAGGGGCCATGAGCAGCCCAATGTACAGCTGCAATTAGGTTCTCTGCAGCGTCAGAAGAACCGCGGTCAGGTGATCTCTGAGAACCGGTAATTGCAATTCTTCCAGGTGGTCTTCCGCCTTGCCCAGCCCATCCATAAGAAATTGCTGCAGCGGTGAAGTGTAGGGTATCTGTACCATGAGTTATTACAACGCCAACTGCCCCCTCGGAAAATGCCTCTTGAGTTGCTTCCAACATACGATTCCAATGTCTTGGACGGATATCATCTGACCACATATTACCTAATTTGACAGCATGAATACGTGCAATAGAACGTAATTCAGGTACTGCATCTAATAGTTCATCTGGTTCGAAACGGGCAGAAACTGCTCCAGTTTTGTAATCCACTTTCGATGCAATAGTTCCTCCAGTATGGATTAGGTGAACAAGGGGTAAAGATTCATCTTGAGGTATTGACTGAACAATTTCCTCTTCCTCCATAGGTACTGATTCAAGAATTTCTACTTGCTGAATTACTACTTCAGGGTACGAAATATTGTAACCATTAACTAACTTCATTGTAACTAATTTAGGACCAGCAGGAGGTAATGAAAGTCCTTCATGGGAGGTCTCACCTGCCCAGGTCTTAACCACTAAACGAACCGGAGTACCTGCCTCTGGCCATTCCACCATGAGACCGCTGAAATGCTGGCACCACATCAAACACACGCCTCGAAGGACTCAAATGAAGGCATCATTGGTGGTTGTCTGTAGGAACCAACATGGAAGAGCAGACCGTATTAGTAGCCGCCTTAATGGCAGGAATTGTTGCAACAACGGTCACGGTACTGATTGAAAAATATGGAGGAGTTGTAGGAGGAATCTTAGGCACCATTCCAACTACCATCATTCCTGCATCAATTGGAATGGCTTCAGAAGGCGGCAATGACGCATTAATTATTAGTCTAGCAATAGTCCCCGCGGGAATGCTAATCAATGCGATTTTTCTTAGTATTTGGGCTCTTCTTCCAGATAAATTACCAAAAACATGGAGTCAAAATAGTAGCTTAATTTTCACTAGTATTATCTCACTAATTATTTGGGCATTGGTAGGATTATTTACGATTGAAATTATCGAAAGAGCGATAGATAATAATTACTCACCAGAAGAAATATCTATTGTTGGACTT
>DAJO01000035.1:0-3725 GCA_002498985.1 Euryarchaeota archaeon UBA257 | reverse complement strand
CAGCCAGAGGCATTGTAGCCGCCATGGCTATTGGTATTGCAGTATTAATTTCGAGTTTAGGAATGCCACTATTGGCAGGATTAGCATCAGTATTCCCGGCAATATTCTTGACGAGTATGATCGCTCTATGGTTAGCCCAAGGGCCTTCAGTCCCACTCGGTGCTGCAGGTCCAATGATGATGGGTGGTGCATCTGTTGCAATGTATTCGATTATAGCAATGTGGTCGTTAATTGAATATGGATTATTTATTGGTTCATTAATTGCATGGATTGGTTCAATTGTAATATGGTCTATACCTTCTTTTGTATTTGTTAACTGGAGAGCAAAAGTGACAATGGCGAATGAAAACTACTGAATAGTTATTGATTTGAGTAGTTATGATGGAAGACTCCCCGATGATTCATCCAGATATTGAAAAGGCGCGTACTTTACCTTCGAAATATTATACTGAGAGTTTGGTTTTTGAGAGAATAATTTCTAAATTATCTAAATCATTTCATTTCGCTGCACATATTAGTCAATTTGGAAAAAATAATATTTTCCCATTGCCTCAATTAGAAAACATTCTCAATGAATCATTGATTTTAGTGAAAAGTGATGAAATTAGATGTTTGTCAAATGTTTGTACTCACAGAGGGATGCTTATTGCTACAAATCCATGTAGTTCTAAAACTCTCAAATGCGGATACCATGGACGTACATTCGGATTAGATGGTTGTATGAAGAATATGCCAGAATTTGAGGATGTTGAAGATTTCCCTAGTCAAAAAGATGATCTAAAAGAATTTCAGGTTATGGAATGGAGAGGATTACATTTTGTAGGAGGGAATAAATTCTTTGACTCTGTTTCAGAAGAATTAGAGAGAAGAATAGGCTGGATAAAATTAGAACAATTTAGGCATGATGAATCTAGGCATAGAGACTATGAAATCAAGGCAAATTGGGCACTCTATGTTGATAATTATTTGGAAGGTTTTCATATCCCATTCGTACACAGCGACTTACATGACGTTCTAGATTATGATTCCTACAAGACTGAATTATTTGAAGGTGGAGTACTACAAATAGGAATAGCCAATGAGGGGGAAGAATGCTTTGATTTACCCGAATCATCCCCTGACTATGGAGAGAATATTGCAGCTTACTATTATTGGATATTTCCTGGGCTTATGTTAAATTTCTACCCATGGGGATTATCTGTGAATATTGTTAATCCAATCTCTGTAAATAAAACGAAAATTATCTATCATGGATTCGTAGGAAATAAGAGTTTGCTAGGCAAGGGTGCTGGAGGAGATTTAGACAAAGTGGAACTGGAAGATCAAGATATCGTGGAAGCAACTCAAAGAGGTGTTTCATCTAAATCTTATGATAGAGGCAGATACTCTCCATCCAAGGAAAAGGGAGTACATCATTTTCATAAAATATTGACTGACTCATGAGAGAATGGTTTTACATGTGAATCATTTCGACAAGACGATGAGGTCTTCAATAAAAACAATTTTAGCGATATTGACTGTGTTCTCAATGGTACTGTCTGGTTGTACAGAAGCATCAATTGATTCTGCTGAAAATGACGAAAATAACGATGAAATTAATGATATGCCATTACCTGACTGTGAGCTTAATGATAGTTGCTTTGAACCAGAAGAACAATTGGTTATGATTCCTCATTCTGATGGTTGCGATAATATTAATCCAATTCATTGTATGTTGCCTTTCCCCTCTGATGCGTTCTTAGTGGATGATGAAGCTAAAGTCACTGGAAAAAGAATTGATTATTCCTTTACAAGTTTGCCTGGTTCTGGTTCAAAGTCAATCATAGAAATACCACTAATCAATCAAATGGATGGTTTTAGTACTTCAACACAAATAATGACTGCCTTTTCGACATCTCCAAACTTAGATATGGCAGCTAATCAGAATAATATTATACCAAGTATGAGTATACAACATCAAACATTGTTAGTAAATCTAGAAAATGGGGATCTAATCGAACACTGGGTTGAATTAGATGCAAGAGCGGAAGATGGCGAAGAAGTAATTCTCCATATTAGAACTATTAAACATCTAGAATATAATACTGAATACGGAGTATTAGTACATGGCCTATCTGATAATTCTGGAGAAATGATTCAGCCATCGGATGCACTTACTGCAATTATTAATGGGGACAGTACTGATTCGACCGATATTGAAAATCGTAGAATAGGAATTAATAATTTAATTGACTACTTCATACAAGAAAAAGATGTCAAGAAATCTGATATTCAGGCAATCTGGAGTTTTAGTACTAACTCTGCAGAGTCTGCTTTGGGACCTATAATCCAAATGAGAGATGATGCTTTAGAGAGAATCGGAGGTGGAATTGGTTGTACTATCGAATCAGTAGAGGAAAATTATGGAGAAGATAATCTCACACTAAGAAGAATTACTGGAACATTTACAACTCCTCAATACACTTTGTCAGAATACACGCCTACTTTGATTAATAGAGATGAGAATCGAATGCCAGTGTTTGTTGAAAATAGAGAAGTTCCTTTCATAATGACAATTCCTCACTTACAAAATGATACTACTGATATGCCCATCACTATCTGGGGACATGGATTCTTAGGATTAGGAGATGGAGGGCCTAGAGGGTGGGCTCATACATATCAAACAGCAATGCTGACAACTGATATTACTGGATTTAGTAGCGTTGATTACGACCCTATTTCATTTGCATTGTTAGATCCTAATTACTTTAGCCATCACTCTGCAAGTTTAGAGCAGGGAATGATTAATCATGTTGTTCTAGCTAGAACTTTTTCAGATACCTGTTCTAATTTAACTGAGTTTTATGAAGATGATTTGAAAATAATAAATACAGATGAAATACATTGGGGAGGATATTCATTAGGAGGAATTGTAGGAATACCAGTGATGTCACTTTCTCCAGATATTAATCGTGGAGCATTATTTGCCGGAGGAGGACCTTACACTTTGATTGCAGAAAGATCTGGTGCAGTTCAAGGATTATACTATGCTTTTTCGTTGGATATTTCCTATGAAAATCAAATGGATAGGGCCGTGATTATGTCAGCAGTAATTCAGCAGCTTTGGGATGTTGTGGACCCAGATGCATATTCTGCATATCTAAATGGAGGATACTCCGGACTGCACGAACACCAATTTGTATCATTGAATTCAATAGGGGATCAGGTAGTTCCTATCTTATCTGCTGATAGAATGATTAGAAGTTCTGGAGCCTCAATAATGGATAGTTCTGTTTATCATCCAGTAGAAACATCAACATGGAATGAAAATGATACTTCATCATCTGTGGCAGTTTACTTTGATGGTAACTTCACTGCTCCTGAAGAAAATATCTTCGGTCCAGGGAATGGAGCACATGGATATCTTTGGTATCCATCAGAACCTGCTGAAATAGCTTTCCAATTTATTTTAGATGGAGAAATCTATGATGCTTGTAACGGAAACTGCACTAATTGATAGTAAAGTTAGAGACTTACGCTGAGCCTTTTCGTGTTTAATGATGGTGCCGGGAGCGGGACTTGAACCCGCGACCTTCGGATGTCTCAGACACTCAAAGCAGGCTGTTGCGCTCATGACTAGTTTCGACAAAAATCATATTTCCACCAAAAATTACCCTATGAGTCCGACGCGCTACCAACTACGCCACCCCGGCAGTAAGTGGTTCGAGTGCTAACCACCATTTGAG
>DAJO01000062.1 GCA_002498985.1 Euryarchaeota archaeon UBA257 | reverse complement strand
CCTTTTTGCAATATAATATCTACAATTTCTATACCCATTGTTTGAGCTAAAGATGACATTTCTTTGGTATTTTTCTCTCTAGTAAGTATTATCGCTTTACGTCCAAAATGTACACTTTGGGATTCCGAAGAATTGACACCCCCCATGCCCGCTAACAAGGGAACGTCCGGAACTGGGTCGCCACTCACAAAGAACGGGAGACAAGAGGAAAGATATGCCTTAGGGTCTTGCGATGTCCATGGAGAGTGTTTCTACGACTCTTGAGATAAATGGTTCTCGTAGCCATATTGAAGCCCTATTGGCTGGAATTTCAGCCGATGACCCAGATACATTCGATGCAAAAATTATACAAAATAAAGAAGATTTTCAATTAAAAATTGTTGTTTCAGGAGAAAATTTAGCTACAGTTCGAAGTACTGTAGATGATTTATTGGCATGCTTAGGTGCAATAGAATCTACACTAAACTCACTTCAATAATTATGTCTTGAGAATAAAGTGGATATAAAAATTCATCATTTATTGGTAAATTGATGGTTCGGACGGTTGAAGTGATATGTTAGATTCGCAATACTGTGATGACCCTTCCTCATGATAGGTCTAGACTATTGGTTGACGATAGAGTTCCTAGTGAAATTTTTTCTCAGTCAATGGATCGCTGGATTGAAACTATGCTAGCAGATGATGTTAGTGAAGAAGGAGGAACAAATAATTTCGTGAGGGCCAAACTGATAGCAAAGCAAAAAGGAGTAATTTGTGGACAAATTGTAATTAACAGAATGTTAGACAAACATGCTCCAAATTGCTCATATGATTGGAAAGTTGGTGAGGGAGAGCTAGTAAAAGAAAGAGGACATGTTTTACAAATTTCTGGGTTTTCTTGTGAAATTTTGAAAGTAGAAAGAGTGATGCTAAATTTATTAGGAAGGCTTTCTGGGATTTCTACTACTACATCTGAGTGGGTATCTAACTCCAATGATCTTCAATTGGCCTGTACGAGAAAAACTGAATGGGGAATTTTAGATAAATGGGCTGTTCATATTGGAGGTGGGTTGACACATAGACTATTTCGGTCAGATGCACTAATGTTGAAAGAGAATGATTTTGCATCGGCAATTGAGAGCGGAGAAGATCAAAATGATTCTATTAAAAAATTAATTTCAGAGATTGATTTGGAGAAACATTCAAAATTTACTGTTATAGAAGTTCAAAATATCAATGAAGCAATATTAGCGGCTCAAACTTGGTCTGAAAAACAGAGAGAAAATTCTACAACCGATTCTGTAGTATTATTACTTGATAATATGGGCCCTATGAATGCTAGGATTGTGGTTACGGAACTAGAAAAACTCGATTTGAGGAAATGGTGTATATTGGAAGGCTCTGGCGGCATCACAAAAGATAGTATTTCTGAATGGTCATCTAGTGGCGTAGATCTAATATCAACATCAGCGATGAATAGGGGAGTGAAGCCTTTAGATATCTCGCTAATAATAGAAGGAGAGAAATAAAATGGCGGAAATCCCCGAAAGTCATCCTAGAAGGAAGTCTTTGATTTCTAGAAAAACAATTGTTGAAGCTACAAAAAAAGGGTTACTGGCGGACTCTGCAATGATTGCACATGGAAGAGGTGAGGCTTTTGATTATCTTCTGGGAGAAAAAACTAGTGAAATTGCAAAACTATCGATAAAAGAATCGGCTGCTAGATTAATTTCAGCAAAGAGTCCTGTGATTTCTGTAAATGGAAATACAGTGGTACTAGCTGGAAAGGCTCTAATTCGGGTTGCTGCGGTTTTACAATGCCCTATTGAAATAAATATCTATTACAGAACTGAAGAAAGAATGAAGTTACTTTATGATTTTTTAGAATTACAGAGGTTGAACGTTTCAAAAGAAGGGAGTCCGGACAAATGGAAAGGAGATTGGGAAAGCGCTGTAATGTCGGTTAGGATTCTTGGAAGAGAAGAGGACGGACGAATTAACGGATTAGAGGGACCTAGGGCAATATGTTCTGCTGAAGGTATTGAGAAAGCAGATGTCATTTTAGTTCCTCTTGAAGATGGCGATAGGTGTGAGGTGTTGGTTTCATTAGGAAAAGATGTATTGGTTGTTGATCTAAATCCACTTTCTAGAAGTGCAAAGATGGCTACAGTAACTATAGTTGATGAGGTATCAAGAATGGCAGATTTGTTATTAGAATATGTTATCTCAGATTCATCAAATGTTACTAAATGGGATAACAATTCGGCGCTCAAAGAGTCTCTGAAAATTATTTCTAATAACTCTGATGAGTAATCAGAATGCTTCTTTCAATAATTTTTCACAACGTTGAGCAATTGCTTTACCGACGTCGCTGGTGGATGCATCGCCTCCTAAATCGTAAGTAACACAGCCTCCTTCGGCAAAATGTTCCTCCATTGCCTGCATTAATATGTCAGCACATTTATCTAAATCTGTATCATTTTTTCGGAAACCAAGGGCTTCAAACATCATTTGTAATGATGAAAGAGTTGCCATAGGATTTACGGTATTATTGCCTGCATGTTTGGGAGAAGAGCCGTGAACTGGTTCGAATAGCATATGTTTTGGTCCAAGATTTGCACTTCCTGCCATACCCATTCCTCCTTGGAGAACCGATGCTAAATCTGTGGCAATATCACCGAACATATTTGGTAATACTACGACATCCAATGATTCAGGATCTCTCATTAACCACATAGTAAAAGCATCAATATATGCTTCATTAATCTCAATTTCGGGATACTTCTCCTCTGCTATCTCATGGAAAATTTTTCTAAACAATTGGCAACCGCGTGTTACATTAGATTTGTCAACACAGGTAACTTTCTGTGGTTTACCAAGTTTGTTCTGACGGTGTTCCGCCAAATCAAATGCGAACTTAATTACGCGCTCGCTACCCATCCTTGAAATCGGCCTTGCATCCCAGGCTACTTCTCCATCTAATCCAGGAAACTTTTCTATGACCATGGGGTCATCTTTCTCACCAATTGCCTTCTGAGACATACGCCTCAGTAGCGAATGGTACAATCCTTCTGTGTTCTCACGAACCATCACCATATCTACAAAGTTAGGGTCCCAGATATCTTTGTGGACACCATGTACTTTGTGCTTTACTCCTTGAAACAATTTAACTGGACGAACGTTAGCATAGAGATTCAATCCTGAACGGAGACCAAGAATTACTTGTCCACCTGCAAGGTCGCCATTTGGGAGGCGCGCGCCCGGCCATCCAATAGCACCGAGTAGAATCGCATCTGAATTATCTCTACAATGTTCAAATGACCCCTCTGGCCATTCTCTACCTGTTTCAAGATAGTACTCGCCCCCACAAGGAATTTCCGTGATATTGAAAGAAATTGGGCTATTTTTCTCAAATACTGATATGACTCGCATAGCTTCTGCCATTACTTCCTTACCAGTTCCATCGCCCGGTAGTACAGTCAGTCGGTACTCTGTCATGGTACACGGCAGATGCTTTTCCTTCATCAATCCAACTATTCGACAATTGACAATTGTTGACACGATACTTGATAGAGGTCCACTACAAATCAGATGACATGGAACACACTTCTGATGATAGTGAAGGGAGTCCTCGAATCGATGTCAGAACTTTGCCTGAATCAATTGCACAACTATGGGAAACAATGCTCAGACTTGACCCCTCATGGGATATATCTACGTGGTTAGATGAGAGAGCCAAAGAAGAGTTACAACTTATTGAAGGACAACTGGGAAGAGAAAAATTACGTCTTGAGCAGCGTCTACATAGATTAGAGACATTAGCAAAGCGTCTCAAAAGACATAGAGAAGTTGCAGAAGGAGTAGTTTGGAAAGATCCACATCAAAAAAACCTCTTTGACGTCTATGATGATGAGAAAAAACAAAATCCGGAAATTCAGAATAGTGAAAATGAAATAGATGGTTTTCCAGCAGTTGATTATACTAATCTAGAATTTGGAGATGATCCTTTGTTAGCGATTGTTTCTGAACATATTATTCATGTAATGGAATTATTGAATTCAAAGGGACTTACTTCTATACACTTTGATTTACTACTCCAAGAATTAAGTGAGATTGGGATAAGAGAAGAAGAGGTTGATGAAGCAATAACTTGGCTGCTACAAAAACAAATAGTTGTTGAGTTGGAACAAGATCATTTCGCTTTAGACATATAAAACGATAGGGAAGAGACCCTGTTTTGAGCCGACTCCTTCAAAGAGGGGACCCTTGTCGCGACCTTTGTATTTCTATGGTTAGTGACGCATCCGGTTGGTACGCAAGGCTTGACAGAGAGTGTGCCGATAGGGTTCAACAACTGGAAACTTGGTTAGACTCTTGGGAAGAAGCTACACGTCATGGAATACCCATTGCTGCCACTTTACCCAATCATTGGCCTACACTACCTGCAGGTCTCCTGTCTGATCCGGGTGCGGTTCTAGACCATCTATTGGCTCGAAACGAGGCAGAGAGTGATGG